>JAESSY010000062.1 GCA_016763855.1 Pseudomonadales bacterium | reverse complement strand
CAAGTACGTCAGGCTTATTACGGTGAAGAAGTTCAGCGCTTACCCCGGGCTAACGGTGATGTTAGGGTGATGGTAAATATCCAAAAGAGCTTCGTTACAATATGGATAGTTTGAACAATTTTAGGATTAGAACGCCTGATGGGCGAGAGATCCCACTATTTTCTGTTGCTGAAGTTGAGCTAGTGTCTGGTGTTCAACAGATCCAGCGTCAAGATGGAGAGCGAGTTGTTCGTGTCTATGCTGACGTTACCAGAGAATTGATGAGTGATATCAATGACGATATCGTGGATAATTTCTTACCGGTATTGCAAGAACGTTACCCAGAAATGGGTTTAGGTCATAGTGGGCAAGCTCTCGCAGAAGCCGAATTTTTGGAGGAGCTAAGATCACTTTATATGGTTGCACTCTTTATTATGTATGCCTTGATTGCTGTTGCCTTTAGATCCTACTTCTTGCCGCTTCTAATCATGACTGCAATTCCATTTGCTTTTATGGGAGCCGTCTTCGGGCATTTGGCCTTTGGTGTCTCAATGGCGCTATTCTCCTTTTTTGGTATCGGGGCAGCGGCAGGTGTTGTTGTAAATGATAATCTTGTATTAGTAGACTATATCGAAAAATTGCGGAAGAAAGGTATTGAATCTACTACGGCCGTCATTGATGCAGCAGTAGCACGATTTAGACCCATACTATTAACGACGGTGACGACCTTTGTAGGTTTGATGCCTATCATGGCGGATCGATCAACAGATGCAAAATTCCTGCAGCCAGCTGTTTTGTCCTTGGCATTTGGTGTTCTCTTCGCGCTTTTAGTGACCCTTTTTCTTGTTCCTTCGCTCTACAGCATTGGAGAAGACATGCGAGAGAAATCTATTGTGTTAGGACAATTTATTAAACGCCAATTCGCCGCGATATTTGCCCCACGCCAGAAAGTGTAAGAGAGTATAGGTAGCAGTGAGGATCAATAAGTACTTATCAAGATCACAAATCTCCCTTTTGCTCATAGTGGCTTCGTGTAAACTCCCTCTCATCTTATTAATGCGGGAACAATATGCGATCAGTCAAAAACTTATTTGATCTTAGCGGTAAAATTGCCCTTTGTACGGCAGCCTCAAAAGGAATGGGGTTCGCCATGGCAGAAGGCTTAGCTGAGCAAGGCGCTAAGGTCGTGATATCTAGCCGTAAAATTGATGGTTGTCAGGAAGCCGTTGATAGCATCAATGCACAGTTTGGAGAAGGTACTGCGATCGCAATTGCCTGTAATGTCGGATACAAAGAGCAACTTCAAGCATTGGTTGATGAAACACATCAAAGATTAGGGAAAATCGATATCCTGGTGAGCAATGCGGGTGTTAATCCTTATTATGGCCCTATGTCTAAGATCCCGGATGCCGCGTTCGATAAAATTATGAACAGCAACGTGCGCTCAACCCACTGGCTTTGCCAGATGGTGATTCCCGATATGGTTGAGAAAGGAAAAGGCTCTGTCATGATCACGGCGTCGACTGGTGCATTTGGACCTTCATTAGAATTAGGCGTTTATGCAGTTTCAAAGCTGGCAGATGTTGGGCTGGTCAGAAACATGGCTTTGGAGTTTGGTCCTAGTGGCGTGAGAGTCAATGCGATTTGCCCTGGGGTCATAAAAACAAATTTTGCGAAAGCGCTTTGGGATAACCCAGAAGGTGAAGCTCGGGCAAAAGAGATGGTACCCCTCCGAAAGTTCGGTGAAGCAGATGATCTAAAAGGGCTTGCGGTGTATCTAGCGTCTGATGCCAGTGGCCACATGACAGGGCAGGCATTGACAGTTTGTGGCGGCACCAATATGTGGACGTAAATGAATAAGATGTCTTTAATAACCTTAATGCAATCTATAATCGCTTCAAAATGTATCGTAGTTTAATCGTACTTACGCTTGCCCAGGCTTTTGCTCAGTCAGCAACCCCTATTGTTGTTCTGTTGGGGGGTATTATAGGGGCGACAATGGCCCCGAGCGTTGAGTTTGCAACTTTGCCGATTGCATTGATGATAGTCGGTACCGCCACCACAAGCATACCCGCTGCAGTATTGATGAGTCGAGTTGGACGCAAAGCGGGTTTTCTCTTTGGTTGTGCTTATGCCAGTCTGGCGGGATTAATAGCCGTTTATGCTATCGTGAATCAGGTTTTTATCCTGTTTTGCCTCGCCACATTTATCGTCGGTAGTCACAATGCCTTCATACAACAATACCGTTTTGCGGCGGTTGAAACTGTACCTCCTGATAAAGTTGCGACGACACTCTCAATCTTAATGCTCGCGGGGGTGGTTGCCGCTTTCACTGGGCCTGAGATCGCGATCTATACTCGCTATGCCTCTGAACTCGGAGAGTTCGTAGGATCTTTTTTTGCCATCACAGGAATGATGGTTTGTGCATTTTTGATTTTGTGTTTCTATCCAAATTCAAAACTAGAACTCATCACGTCGACAGAAGAACAGAGACCATTGCCGACGATACTCAAACAACCTCGGTTAATTCTTGCTGTTGCTGCTGGAGCAGTAGGATATGGCGTAATGAGTTTTGTGATGACAGCAACGCCCGTCAGTATGCACACTGTTGACCATCATAGTTTTGAAGATACAGCATGGGTTATTCAGAGTCATATTATGGCGATGTATCTGCCTTCTCTTTTCAGCGGTATCTTAATTGCGCGTTTTGGCTCGATAAAAATTATTTTTGTCGGTCTCGTTTTGATGCTAGTTTGTTTGGCAATAGCCAATGCAGACCGACAGCTAATGCACTATTGGTGGGCATTGATCTTTTTAGGGGTTGGATGGAACTTTCTATTTCTCGGCGGTACAACGTTGCTAACAGAAAATTACCGTCCCTCTGAACGTTACAAGGTGCAGGCGCTTAATGATTTTCTAATCTTTACCTTGCAAGCCATGGCGGCTTTAGGTTCCGGCGTCATCTTAGCTAACTACGGTTGGAACTGGGTTTTAGCTGTGAGCCTACCGTGGTTGGTGTTGTTGCTACCCATTCTTTGGATGGGTTCAAGGGCTAAGAATACTTCTCATCCCTAGGGCCGCCATTGGGACACTATTCTCTCCTGACACCTTTCTCTCCTGACATAACGTTGGCAGCAAGCCTCTGATAGACTAAATCCTATACTAAATTAGGAGATTGAATCAATGACTGAAGAAAACCCTTCGATACTTAATCATGTTTCTGTTGCTGTCAGTAACAGTGAACGATCCCTGGCATTTTACGATGCAATATTCGCGACAATTGGCGCAGCCAGAATGATGGAGCATGAAAATGCTATTGCCTATGGCAAGCAGTTCCCCGAATTCTGGGTGCATACAGAACCTTATGATGGTGGAAAGCCGGAAACTGCCAAGGGTATCCATTTTAGCTTTAGCGCTACTTCAAAAGAGCAAGTTGGCGCGTTCTTTGATGCTGCCTTAGCACATGGTGGGACAGGTGATGGTGCTGCCGGACCGCGCCCTGAATATGGAGAGCCCTATTATGGCTGTTTTGTTCGAGATCCAGATGGACACAAACTGGAAGCAACATTTTGGGATGAGTCTCTAATGTAATTACATCTCAGAAATGCAAGATTTCTGGCTTTTTAACTGTTCCTTGATTCATTGCTTAGATCCCCACAGTAAGCGTGTTGGGACCTCTAAAAAAATCATTGATACCCCAGTTTACGCTTGAACCAGAGATTTAACCCATCACCGTGGTTTCTTTTTCTTATACGAGATAGACTGCATCTCTGTATAGTGGTTGATGGGCCTAGCAGAGGTTAGTCAACAACTTAGCCGGCAGTAAGGACGAAATAAAAAAATATGTATGTATAACCTTGATTTCAAGGTTGCCTGTTCTCGTAAATCTCATCGCTCCATTGTTAGTACATCACACTGAAGTTAGGGATATTTACAGCTGGTTTTGTTAGTACCGCCAATTCAACATCACTTGGAATATGTTCATGAGTATCAATAAGTTACTAGTATTAGGTTTCTTTTTTCTTAGTTCTATCGGTCAATCCCATGCTGAGGAGAAAAAGGCGGTCTTTGACCTTACTTCAGGCGATGCTGAGAAGATAGAATCTCGATTGCTCAACGGCATAAAATACATTTCAAATTTCTATAAAAAACAAGGTGATGAATTAACTGCTGTGGTTGTAATTTCAGGTAAATCCTATAAATATTTCATTGAGGATTTAAAAAGCTCCCCCTATAAAGATGAAAAAGATCTTGCCGATGTTCAGAAGAAGCTTCGCCCATTGATCATGGAGTTGAACGATGCTTACGGCGTTCGATTTGAAATGTGCGGCGCTGGAATGAAAATGCGAGGTATCAAAGCAGAATCACTCTATTCTGTGGTCCACTTTGACAAAGCGAAACCAATTTATTTGATTGATCGGCAAAACAAAGGTTATGCCTATATGCCAGTTCACTAGGTATGTAGAAAATCCTGATAAGCAAGGGAGCTTAAACAAATTATCCGATGGATTACGTCATGGTTTTAGCAGTGAGGCTGCTGGTTGTTGATATAACTCCACCCACAATAAGTGTATTAGGACCTCTAAAAAAATCATTGGTGCCCCAGTTTGCTTCGTCCTTATAAGAAAGGTTGGGGTATCTTTCAAATAGCTTTGTAAAGACAATCTTTGCTTCGAGTCGGGCCAGTGTCATGCCGAGGCATAAGTGAATGCCATGACCAAAGCTGAGATGTTTGATTTCTTTTCTGGTGACATCGAATGTATTAGGGTCGTTGTTAGCTATTGGGTCGCGATTTGCGCCTGCAATTGAAATCAATAACATCTGACCTTTTTTAAATTCTTTTTCGTGAAATATCATATCTTCGTTGATAAACCGGACAATGAGTTGAACCGGAGGCTCATAGCGCAATGTTTCTTCGAGTGCATTCATTAACAAACTTTCATCGGAACGAACCATTGCCATTTGGTCTGGATGATGTAGAAGCTGAAACAAACAGTTACCAATAAGGCGTGTGGTGGTTTCATGACCAGCAATGAGTAATAAGATGCAAGTAGAATAGAGTTCTTCTAGGGTTAGTCTGTCCCCATCTTCTTCTGCGGTGATTAGCATGGAGATCAGATCTTGTCCTGGCTGATGTCTTTTTGATTCTGCTAGTCCAGCAATATAATCTCGCATTTCTTGATTTGCTGCTGCTGCCTTGTAGATAGCCTCAGGGTTGCTGATTTCAGAAACACCTAAAATCTCTGCTGACCAGTTTTCAAAATAATGCCTGTCCTCCACCGGGACCCCCATCATCTCTGCGATGACAATCGCGGGTAACGGTTTGGCAAGGATATCCATAACATCAAATTCACTTGCGTCGTCAGGTATCTTGTCGAGGAGTTCATCAACCAGTCTTTCAATTGTGGGTGACAATGATTGAATGTATTTGTGAACAAAACCCGCCGTTACTAATTTTCGCAATCTTGTGTGATCTGGTGGATCCTGATTTAGCATAGTGGGATTGTCGAGTAGCGGAACATCAATACCGGCGGATGCAAATTTTAATAGCCGCGACACAAAGACATTCTTTCTGACATCGGAGCTAATACGCGAGTCTCTCAGTAGCTCAGTGATTTCATCATGACCTGTCACGATCCAGCCCCGACTTGCGGCGGATCGCATGACATGGCCTCGTTCTCGGAGCGCATTGTAAGTTTTGTAGGGGTTGTTGTAGTGATCAGGGTTGTTCAGGCGAATCAGACTGCCATTAATATGGTAATCATAACGCCGCATTGTCCAAAGCGCGGCCTGGGTCGCGTGGGACATAAGCCTATTAACGACTGAATTCATCTTCTCACTTTACTCCTAGTGGCTCCAATGCGTAAATATACCATGCACAAGATTAGTCACTATCTACTATCAAAACCAGAATCTTTTGAGGACTATCCCTTTAGGCTCGATGTTGCTGTTTTCAAAATTAAAAATAAGATGTATGCCACCTTAGGCGAACGCCTTGGTAATTGGAGTATGAATCTAAAATGCGACCCAGAAGAGGCCATGATGTTAAGGGATGTATTCCCATCAGTTCTGCCGGGTTACCACATGAATAAAGCACACTGGAATACCATTATCCTTGACGATACCATTCCTAATGGTGAAATAGAGCGCATGATCGACAACTCTTATGCCTTAGTCTTAAAAGGAATGACGCGGGCAGATCGACGTTCACTAGAAACAGTGTATAGTAGCGCCGAACTTTACGGCACACTATTGTGATGCCTCAACTGTGAAACATCTCTGTGACGCTATCCCATGACTGAACAATCTTTTACCGAGCAATCTTTTACGGAGCAATCTTTTTTCGCGACGGCGCCAAAGGGTATAGAGACCTTGTTGGCCGAAGAACTTCGAGATCTGGGACTTAAAGATGTCAAGGAAACCAGAGCGGGCGCGTATTTTACGGGTACGATTGCCGATGCCTACAAAGTTTGTCTTTGGACTAGACTCGCTAATCGTGTGTTGCTACCCATTGCTAAGTTTGATGTTGAGGACACAGATGTACTCTACGATCAGATAAAGCAAATTAATTGGTCCGATCATATGGCCGTTGATCAAACACTCGCGGTTGATGCCAGTGTTTCAAATTCCAATATCACTCACAGTCAATATGCTGCTTTAAAAACCAAAGACGCCATTGCAGATTACTTTCGGGATCTGTGTGATGAAAGACCGTCAGTAGAAACAGACAAACCAGATTTACAAATCAACATCTATATCAACAATAATGTGGCTCAGTTATCGATAGATTTGTCTGGTGAGAGTTTGCACATTCGTGGATATAGAACCCGTGGCTCGGTAGCGCCTCTGAAGGAAAACCTCGCGGCAGCGATTTTATACCGTGCAAAATGGCCAAAAATAGCAAAGGAGGGCGGTGACTTCGTTGATCTAATGTGTGGCTCTGGTACTTTGCCCATTGAAGCTGCCTATATAGCTTGTGATATTGCACCAGGCATACTGAGACGCTATTTTGGTTTTCTGAATTGGAAACAACATCAGGCAGAAGCCTGGGATGCCCTGGTCACGGATGCCCATGAGAGAAAGCAAAAGGGTATGCAGTCTTCGACAAAGATATTTGGTTTCGATCACCACGGGAGAACCCTGGAGAAAACAGAGCAACATGTTCGTCAGGCGGGTTTGGAAGACATGATTACCATCAAGTGTCAGGATATAGAAACCTTTGATGATCATTTTTCTGATAAGGGTCTCGTTGCGCTTAATCCTCCCTATGGCAATAGGCTAGGCGATAGCGAAGAACTTAGACCTTTATACGCTGCTATCGGTAATGTATTAAAAACGAATTTTTTGGGTTGGAAGGCCGTCATATTCACAGACGACAAAGATAAGGGGAAGATGATTGGTGTACGTGCCAATAAAATCCATTCTCTTTTTAATGGTGCCCTGCCTTGTAAGTTGCTTCACTTCGATATTAAAGAAGAGGAGCTATTTAAGGATTTTCGTCTGCCCAGATTGGTACCAGATGATGAATTGACCGAACAGTCCCAAGGTTTTAAAAACCGGCTGGCAAAAAATTGCAAACAAATGAGCCGTTGGGCTAATCAAGAAGGTATTACTTGTTACAGAGTCTACGATGCAGATTTACCCGATTATTCCGTAGCGATTGATTTGTACGAGTCAGTAGACGCAAAGATATGGATTAATATTCAGGAATACGAAGCCCCAAAAACCATTGACCCTGCTAAAGCCAAATGGCGACTTCGTGAAATCGTAACCATTGTGAAAGCTCAGTTTAATGTCGATGAACGTCAACTATTTCTTAAGCGTCGTCGCCGTCAAAAAGGCAACGACCAATATGAAAAAATGAGTAGTGAAAATAATTTTCATCAGGTAGCTGAAGGTGATTGCCGGTTCTGGGTGAATTTTGAGGACTATCTGTATACAGGTCTCTTTCTGGATCACCGTCCAATTCGAAATACCATTCGGCATCAGAGTGAAGGCAAGGCTGTACTAAATTTGTTTGCCTATACCGGTGCCATTACAGTACATGCTGCCAAAGGCGCAGCGAGTTCTACTTTGACGCTGGATATGTCCAAGACTTATATCGCTTGGGCAAAGCGGAATATGACTTTAAACGGTTTTGAATCCTCAAATCATGAGTTTCTTCAGCTTGATTGTTTAAAGTGGCTTGAAAGACCGACAACTGATAAGAAGTTCGATATTATTTTCCTGGATCCGCCGAGCTTTTCAAATTCGAAACGGATGGATGAGATTTTTGATGTGCAGAAAGACCATGTCTCAATTATTACTGGGGCAATGAAGTTATTATCTGCTGATGGGGTATTGTATTTTTCTAATAATCGACGTGGTTTTAAAATGGATACGCCTTCACTAGGCCAATATCAGATAATAAATATTACAGATGAATCTGTGCCAAGAGATTTTAAACAACGCGTGCATATCCATAAGTGCTGGAAAATTTCAGCAAATTAGTGCCCATCCATAAATGGGCAATTCTTGATCTCTGCAAACTCAGTAACAGCAGCTGTTCTCATTCCAAACTAACAATAGCATCTTGCTATGCCGACTAGGGTTATATTGCAGTTTTTGTCTAT
>JAESSY010000061.1 GCA_016763855.1 Pseudomonadales bacterium | reverse complement strand
ATCGGCATCCTTCCCCAAAATATTAGTAACGTACAATGCGATTCTAAAGGTGACTTCACTGTCAACATCTGCAAAGAAGGACTCAATCACAGCATTGTCCCAGCAATTACCCTTACGGGACATGCTGGCACGTATGCCGTTATCCAGCAATTCACGTTGGTATTCTCCTGAACGGTATTGAACACCACGGTCTGAGTGCAAGATCAGCCCCGGTTGAACTTGCCGCCTGGCGACAGCCATCTGAAACGCCTCAATGATCAGATCCGTGGTCATGGTGCGATCCATGGACCAACCGATAATCTGTCTTGAGAACAGATCCATGATCACTGCCAGGTAAACATGCCCGCCTTTGATTCGGATATAGGTAATGTCCGATACCCACTTTTCATTCGGCCTGCCGGCCGTGAAGTTACGCCTTAGCAGATTGTCACTGACGTGGTTAAACTTATTCGGCGAGGGAAAGTACTTGTAGTTTTTTCCGTTCCTGGCTTTAAGCCCATTTTGGGCCATCAACTGAGCGATGTGGTTCAGGCTACAGGCAATTCCTGATTCATTTAGTTCTACGGTAACCCGTGGTGCACCGTAGCGCTTCTTGTATTGATTAAAGGCCACTACCACCGCCTGGCGCACGTGCTCTCGACGAACATCCCGTTGACTCGGCTCACGACCCCGCCATTTGTAATAGCCAGAACGGCTGACCGACAACCATCGACACATGTGAATCACCGCGTGCTGCGCACGCCGTGATTCAATGCAGGCGTACTTCGCTATTTTTCTTTCGCAAAGTACGCCGTGGCTTTTTTTAAGAATTCCACCTCTTCCTTTAAAGCCGCATTCTCACGACGCAGCTTGCGCAGGTCCTCAGTCTCGTTCTTTGAATAATTCACACCATTCATGCTCTTGATCTCCTTGTCAGCGAGCTTGTGGTACTGACGACGCCAGTTATAAATCTGGCCGGGATGAATGCCTAGATCTTTGGCTACCTCGGCAGCACTCACATGAGGATCGTCTGCGCGTTTCACCGCTTCGCGGCGAAACTGCTCAGTATAGTGGTTGTACTTGTTTTTATGCTTCTTGTTCATCGTATTAACACCTCATTAGATGGGAATGAGGTGTCTACTTTCTGTGGGTAACTTGAGCATCTAACGCAAGCGAAATGCCAGTCCCAGCCGCGTCTTTTGCGGCGAACATGACAACTTTGTTAGGGCTTGAACTAGCTATAGTAGGAGTATGCATATAGCCACGAAAACACAGGTGCGACATAAAGTGCCAGAAACCCAAAGTATGAATGGACTCCATCAACACCTCTAGTAGTTGCCAAGTGGTAAGCCAGGACTATAGGCCATAAAAAGAACAATATTAAACCATAACTAAAAGGCACGCCCTCCTTACGATTTCGCTTGTCATTTAACGCCCAGACTGAGACAAGAAACGCGAAAAATAGCGTCCATAGTATTTCTATGTGATCACTGACATCCTCCTCTGCCAAGCCCATTTTTACCGCGAAGGCCGACACAAATACGGTCATTACTAGGAGCGTTAAAAACGCCGTATTCTTTATTAATTTATAATTCATAGGTTCGAGTTCATGTTACTTAACGCCGCCATAATTTGCCGTCTGAAGCGCAGCGTAAGGCGGTCAAATTGATGGCTTTGTTAGTGCTTGAGCTTTGTAGTTACAAACTAAGCTTAGAAACTCTTGCGTTTGTTTTGGAGGGAAGAACACTCGCTTACCTCCACCATATATAAATTGAACATGCTCGTATGCGCTTAAGCTATAAGTCATTTCTCGAGCAGGAATTGGAGGCCAAAGCCAACCATAAATGATGGTATGCAAGGGGCTACTGATTTCAACACTTTCTAGTTCGTCCCATGAAATAAATCTAGGGCTTCCCACCACACGCCTTAGCAAAATACCATTTTCATCTACTAATAAATAACGAACTCCGCCCAGCAGGAAGAATCCCCAAACCACTAGAAACATAGATAAAGCTAAGATTTCATTTCCTGTTAATAGGAACACAATTAACATAGGAGCTACAAACAGCAATAGCATTTGAATGATCATTACGGGTAAACAAATCAATATATCCAAAATGCTTCGTGGAAGAATCCTTGGTTTGATTTTATTCATATCTTCGATTATTCCTTAGCACTAACGCTCGCCACACGGGCGCGAACGAAGTGAGCGTCCGAGCTGCGTAGCAGCGGTGTGCTGGCGCTGGTTATAACGCTTATTCATACGATTTATTCGAACCTTTCCAATAATCTTTCAGCTTTATCTAAAGCCTTCTCTCTGTCTGGGAGAAATACATTTTTAACCCAATCTTTGTGAGGTGGCAATTCTTTGCCATCTTTAACTTTGGATTTAAATATGGGTTTAAATTTATGCCAATTTTCATTCTCACCTGTTTCCAGATATTCCTCGGCTTTAGTAATGTCTGTCTCCAGCGATTCTATTCGCTCGAGGATTTCTTCTCTCTTAAAGTCCTTTAACATATTTCAGGCACCAAGCGTTATAACGTTTCGCCTCAGTCGCGCGGTGGAGCCGCGTCGATCTGGAGGCGTTTGTTAGGTGCCGACTGTCAATAAGGCTGCCTTTTTTCATATTCAATTAACAATTGAACTACCTCAAGCCACAAGTCGTCATTCTGTTTGATGTTTTCATAGCTACGATAGTGAGACTTAGGCCGAAGGAATATTAAATACTCTTGTCCGACGCTGAACAAACCATAAGCAGTACAATCGCCTGGTTGAATGGTATTTCCTGAATCGAACGCCCAAAATTCGGGTTTTTTATGGTCGCCAAAGTCTGCGGGGGCTTCTGAGACATTACTCGCTTCATAACCAATTAGTATAAATGTGTCAGGGGCCTTACCTTTGAGGCTGAGAGTGCTTTTAAACGTAAACTCGTACTGATTGTATTTACCATCTCCTTCGCGATTCTCTACTTTCGCTAGAGTAATTACGGGCGTTGAGCGGACTAGTTGTTCATTTGATTGATATAGTGTCTGCGGTGGAATGGAGCAAGCCCAAATAATTGTCGGGAATAAAAGCAATGCTGCGAAAATTAGTCTCATAGGCACCT
>JAESSY010000060.1 GCA_016763855.1 Pseudomonadales bacterium | reverse complement strand
GGGACTTGATGGCATTGCTTCGGGGTGAGCCGCATAATGAGAAACCCATCAACATTTATCAGTTGGCTTTGATATGAAAGTTAACGGGACAGCAATGATTTTCACTCTGTATAGCAAATCTAAAAGTGAGATAACTCAAGGATAATGATGCCTATAGGAAGTGCTTTGACTACATCAATCTGGATCCGTGCTGAACATAAAACTAATGAACGTCGAGTGGCTGTTGTTCCTGAGGACGCGTCGACCCTGCTGAAAGCAGGTTTCAAACTCACTATTGAAAAATCTAATCAACGTGCCATTCCGATAGAAGAATATGAAAGACTCGGCTGCGCAATAGTCGCAGAAGGAACTTGGCCAGACGCGCCTGCCGACACTTTTATTCTGGGGGTTAAGGAATTACCTAAAAGCGATAGCGATCTAATTCACCGTCACATTTACTTCGGGCATGTGTTCAAAGACCAACCCGGCTGGCAACATACTCTTGCTCGCTTTAATTCTGGAGGAGGCACACTTTATGACCTTGAGTGTCTGGTAGATGATAACAACAGACGTGTAGCTGCTTTTGGATACTGGGCTGGTTTTGCTGGTGCTGCCAGTGCAGTTATGGTTTGGTGTGGCCAACAAGCTGACTGCAAACCACCACTTGATAAACTTCAAAGCTATGCAAACGTGAATATTCTACTCGAAGAATTAGCCGCAAAGCTAAATGTATACCAGCGCAAACCGAGTATGGTTGTCATAGGCGCACTTGGGCGATCAGGTAGCGGTGCTGTGGATCTTGCAGAGAAACTCAGTTTGAAAGTGAGTAAATGGGATATGGCAGAGACTGCCTCTGGGGGGCCATTTCCTGAGCTTCAACAGCATTCTATTTTTGTAAATTGTATTTTGGCTACAAAAGACTGTCCTCGGTTTGTAACCAATGAAGATATTAATGCCAAAAACCGCCATTTATCCGTAATCTCAGACGTGAGTTGCGATCCCGAAAGTATCTACAATCCCATTCCAATTTATGATCAATGTACGACATTCAACAATCCTGTAATTTCGATTTTGCAGGGCGAAGTACCCTTGGATCTAATTGCAATCGACCACTTGCCCTCGCTACTACCCCTCGAAGCGAGTCAGGATTATTCCACCCAACTCAGTAAAGCCCTAATATCACTTAATCGACCCGAAGCCGGGATATGGGGAAGGGCTCTGGCAGAATTCACGAAGAACATGGATCGTATATGAATGCACAAGATACTAATGTAATGAACGTTTATTTGTACTGAGCATTTATTATAAAAGTGTGCCGGAGGGCTCCGGCACACTAGATCAGATCTAAGCCGCAGGAATCAAAACTGCTTCAGTTTCAAGGAATTCTTCAAAATCTAAAACACCCCATTCGCGTGCCCTATTCCAATGACTAGTGTCGCTTCCTGCCCCGCAACCGCAATCTATGGCGACTCTTTGTCCCTGAACTAATCCAATCGCCTGTTTTATGTCATCTCGAATATCACGTTGTTCACTCGCATCGTAGTATGCGTTGATTTCACTTGTAGCCAATATTCGTCTCTCTCGATAGTTAACCAATCGGTTTTAAATTTCAATTTGTTGCTTGGTATCAAACCTCTAAATCGACGTTCCATTAATTACTCTTAAACACGAAGGACTGGGGTCGACGGGCGACTTTGAAATGGATGTGGGGCGGTTTGAGCCAATCATCCATTGCGGGGTATTTACCGGTCTTAATCGTTTTCAGATTGTAACTTCCATCTTCACCGGTTTTCAATTGCGCCCAATATTGAAAATTAGGATCGAGTGGTGACGACTCTGGCGCATCTTCATGTAAGTATCGGCCATTCTTATCAGCTTGCCAGACATCAACAATCGCACCTTCCACAGGCTTTCCGTTGGTATCAAGTATCCGCCCTGTTATGTGCAAAACCTCACCGTCGGCGTAACCATTTTGTCCATCTACTTGGACCACATTGGCGTTTTTATCGGCCTGTTTATGCTTGGGGTAAAAAGGCCCCTCGATTTGTTTGGCAGTCGCATTATAATCGTCTGCGATGGTGACTGTTGGGACTAAAGTGGTGGCAACGGCCGCTGCACTCACACTCAAAAAACTACGTCGTGAAATCTCGGAGTTGGTCATTGGCACTTTCCTGAACGTATGTTCAGTCAAAACATATCCACAATTCTAGAGTCTGTCAATACTGGATATAAAACAACTAAATTGCGCAGGAGATTGTGAACGGTATTTAACACAAAGGAGCAACCTTCGGCGATT
Source organism: Pseudomonadales bacterium (assembly GCA_016763855.1). GTDB lineage: Bacteria > Pseudomonadota > Gammaproteobacteria > Pseudomonadales > Azotimanducaceae > JAHRVQ01. The sequence goes on along the minus strand of JAESSY010000060.1, from coordinate 13,550 downwards.
CCCACATAAGATGAAGGCCATTTACCTACAATAATTGCCCCTAATCTCGCTACGGGGAACAAAGGTCTTAGGTTCAATATCGAGATTCTTTCTTATCTCATGTGAACCAGAAGCCTTTTATGAACAAATGGCTTGAAGACATTCAATTTCACCTCTTGCCTGGGAAATGCATTCTTTGTGGCGCAAAGTCTCATCGCAACATAGATCTTTGCCAGGCTTGTGAAGATGATCTTCCTCGGACAATTCACCCATGCTGGCAATGTGGCTTAAGTATTCCCTCGGTTCAGGAGATCTGCGGACGATGTCTAGTCAATCCCCCCCTCTTTTCTCATTGCTACACGGCTTTCAAATATGCAGCACCCATTGACACACTCATTAACCAATTCAAGAATCACACAAACTTAGTCAATGGCAAAGTGCTCTCGCATGTATTGGCAAAATCATACATCGCAGATCATTTAATTTTACCTGACTTCTGGCTACCCGTTCCTCTTCACAAAAGTCGATTAAAAACGCGAGGATTCAATCAGGCTTTCGAAATTGCCACCACATTGGCAGACATAACAGAGCGTCCGATCAATTCTCGACTATGTCGCAGAATATTCCATACACCAGACCAAAAGAGCTTAAATTTTTCCGACCGGCAATCTAATATACGCAAAGCTTTTATTTTGGACGAGACACTTTCTGGAGAAACCATCGGTATCGTCGATGACGTTATCACCACCACCGCGACAGTGAGCGAAATAAGTAGACTCTTACTCCATAATGGAGCGGGTGAGATTCAGGTTGTCGCTCTCGCCCGCACGCCAAGCGAGACAAAACAAGCTATGTTAAAGTAGTTCCTTCATGCGTTAAAAACTCAAAAAAATGACTATTGATTGGGAAACACTAAATATCGCTCAGGAATTTGTTTCAGCTACAGCAAGCACCGATAAGTTCGATAAGAGCTTTCACATTTTAATTTCGGACGGAGAAATTCTCACACCTGATTCTGCACCCTGGCGCCCTCTGACAGAGGATGAGTATCAAGAATTAAACTATTCTGAGGAATCAAACCACTTTTTAGGTACTGTTTCTGGTATTCCCGTATTTGCTAACGAAATTGATCCTGATGCGGATGAACCTGAAGGGTATAGCTTTAAGAACTTGTGGTCCTTTCTCGGCAGACTCGATGACGCAACATTTAATTTACTGGGTAAAAGCAAACAGCTCGTTGACTGGTATCAGAATCATAAATTTTGTGGACAGTGTGGTAAACCAACCGACGATTCTAATGCTGACCGCTCCCTTTCCTGCGCGAGTTGTAGCAATTTATTTTATCCTCGACTAAGCCCTTCAATCATTGTCTTAGTGACCCGTGGAGAAGAAATTCTGTTAGCAAAAAACGTTAATGCAAGAGGTAACTTTTATTCAACCCTTGCAGGTTTTATTGAACCGGGTGAATCTATCGAAGAAGCAGTACACCGAGAAGTTTATGAAGAGGTGGGTATTAAAATCAAACAACTTGAGTACTTCAATAGTCAGTCCTGGCCGTTCCCCAATTCACTCATGCTTGGCTTTCATGCTGTATATGATGAAGGTGAAATTGTCCTCCAAGCAGAAGAAATTGCTGATGCTCAGTGGTTTCATTACAAGGACATGCCAAATCAACCTGCGATGGTATCCATTTCAGGATGGCTAGTATCTAGCTTTATCAAGAAGTTGGAGAATAAGCTTTGAGTAAAAGTATTGCCTTCTCTCTGATGCTATTTCTAGCAATTAATGTAAACGCGTTTACGATCGCTTGTGCAGCCAATTTCAAACCTACACTTGTCGCTCTCACGAAAAAATTTGAAACGATATATGGCATCGAAAATATCAAAATCGTCACAGGATCATCGGGAATGTTATACACCCAAATAAAACATGGCGCGCCTTTTGATCTTTTTTTATCTGCTGACGAAGATAGACCGTTGCAACTCGCAACAGATCTTGGTGCAAACAGCTTTATCTATGCCATCGGGCAATTGGTTTTTTGGCAAGAAGATCAAAATGATGTCACTCAAAAAAGCTTTGAAAATTATAAGGGCAGACTTGCCATTGCTAACCCCAAAATAGCACCTTACGGTATTGCAGCATTACAAATGCTGGATTCAATGAAAGCGCAAAAGTTAAATCTGGTGAGAGGCAATAATGTTAACCAAAGCTATCAATTTGTATACTCAGGCAACGTCAATGCCGGCTTACTGTCTCTTTCTCAAATGATTCTTGGAAAGCACAAAAATTATTGGCTCATCCCGAATACTTTATATTCGCCAATAAGACAAAGGGGAATCGTGGTTAATCAAAATGAAGTTCAGGCTATAAAGTTTTCTGAATTTTTACAATCTGACATTGCCCGTACTATTATCGGGCGTTCGGGCTATGGGCTTCCGACAATTGGGCAGAAAAGCTCGTGAATGAAAGGCATCTTTCATGAGCCCAGATGACCTCACAGCATTTTGGATCACACTAAAACTAGCCACCATCACGACCGTCGTATTGATTATAATTGGAACACCACTCGCCTGGTGGTTAGCCAGAACCCGACACATTACCCGAATTTTAATAGAACCCATCGTTGCGCTACCCATTGTTTTACCGCCAACCGTGCTCGGATTCTACTTTCTGATTATGTTTTCCCCTCAAAACCCCGTGGGTGAACTATGGCTCTCGTTAACAGGTGCGCCTCTGGCTTTTACTTTTTCAGCATTGGTTATAGGCTCTGTCGTATATTCTCTCCCATTTTATGTACAACCTTTGCAAGTTGCATTTGAAGGTCTTGACCAAAGCCTGCTGGATACAGCAGCGACACTTGGCGCAAATCCCATAGATCGGTTTTTCTCGCTTGCAGTGCCATTATCCAAAAAGGGTTTTATTGTCGCGATCTGCTTGGCATTTGCGCATACCGTAGGTGAATTCGGCATTGTTTTGATGATAGGGGGCAATATTCCTGGAGAAACTCAGGTTCTGTCTATCGCCCTCTTTGATCATGTTGAAAGTTTAGAATTCCAATCTGCACATATCATTGCAGGGATCTTGCTTATTTTCTCATTTATCCTCCTTACCTTTGTCTACTCGCTCAATCGTAAGTGGACTATAAAAACACGAGAGGCATAATATGGACTACATTAAAGCCTCTTTAGATGTAGAACGATCAGATTTTCATCTTAATCTTGAACTGTCAATTTTCAAAGGCGAAATCACCGGACTCTATGGACCCTCTGGCTCAGGAAAGAGCTCCCTGCTTCGATTAATCGCTGGCGTGAAATCTCAATCCCCTCAGGATCGAGTCGATATATCTACAAACGAAGAAATCTGGTCCAGTGCCGACCATTTCATACAAACTCACTTGCGAAGCATCGCTTATGTATTTCAAGAAGCTCAACTTTTTCCTCACCTCAACGTACGAGGTAATCTTGAATACGCGATTCAGCGAAAACGCAATAAAACTGACGTAGACCTCAATCAGGTAAAACAATGGTTAAACATTGACGGCTTACTTAACAAGTCTACTGATGATCTTTCAGGTGGAGAAAAACAAAGAGTCTGCATCGCCAGAGCATTACTCAGCGGTGCCCAAGCCATGCTAATGGATGAACCACTGGGGGCATTGGATCATAGGGCACGATACCGAATCCTGCCCTACATCGACCAGATTCATAAGCGTCTGGACTTTCCTTTTTTATATGTCAGCCACGCTATTGACGAATTGACCTATCTAACCGATAAGATTCATGTAATGGATAAGGGAAGAATAACTGAATCTGGATCAACATTGATTATGGGGCCCAAACTGGGCATCGACAGTCTGGATGCCAGCGCCATCATCACTTGCGACGTTGATCACTACAATGAAAAATATCAATTAACTTGTCTAAATTTCGAATCTCAAAAAATTTACATTGCCGGAAACAAGTCAATGGGCGAATCTCTGAAACTTAATATCCCAGCTAGAGACGTAAGCATCGCAAAAAGCTTACCTCAGGACAGTAGTATCCTAAACATTCTTAAGGGAAGCGTTGTCGCAATACATGAATCAAAAGAAGGGAGCAGTGAACTTGTTCAAGTTCAAGTAGGAAATCAAACTATTCTCTCTAGAATCACGCGTCTCTCTATTGATAAACTCAATATTGAGATAGGATTAGCAGTCTACGTACAAATTAAGAGTGTGAGTCTGATATCAGAATATGGAAACTGAAACCCACCCATTTTCAACCTTAACGCCAGATCTCGTCATGGATGCAACCGAAAGCGTCGGCTATCAATGTGACGCGAGAATTCTCGAACTCAACAGCTATGAAAATCGGGTTTATCAAATCGGCATTGAAGACGACAAACCCGTTGTAGGGAAATTCTATCGACCTAATCGTTGGTCAGATGAACAAATCTTGGAAGAGCATGTCTTTACCCAAGATCTTGCTGATAACGAAATTTCTGTCGTCGCTCCACTCAAGATAAAAGGTGAAAGCACACTTGAAACCTACTCTGGGTTTCGTTTCGCTTTATATCCTCGTCGCGGTGGTCGGGCTCCCAACCTTGATGATCTGGGGAACTTGGAAATTCTAGGCAGACATATCGGTCGTATTCACGCTTTTGGCTCTGATGGGCAATTCAAGTTCAGGCCTACCATTTCCGTCGAGACCTACGGCCATCAGTCCCGTAAGTTTTTGCTTGAAAACAATTTCATTCCCATTGAACTCGTACCAGCCTATGAAGCACTAGCAGATCACCTACTCGCAGATCTAGACAAGATATTCTCTGACGCCAGTTCAATTGAAAGCATCAGGCTTCATGGAGATTGTCATATGGGCAATGTGCTTTGGCGAGATGACTTGCCGCATTTTGTGGATTTTGACGACGCTAGAATGGGGCCCCCTATTCAGGATTTATGGATGATGTTGTCGGGTGAACGTGAAGATCAGACTCGGCAACTCACTTCAATCTTGAAAGGCTATAAGGACTTCTGCCATTTCAATTATAGTCAGATTCGGCTCATAGAACCCTTACGAACATTGCGTATGATGCATCATAGTTATTGGATCGCTAAAAGATGGTTTGATCCCGCCTTCCCTCGTGCATTCCCATTTTTTAATACAGAGAGATACTGGTCCAACCATATCCTCGAATTAAAAGAGCAATGGGCAAAACTCTCTGAGCCCGCAATTCAAATCGCAGATTAGATTGGTTTGAGTTTGGTCGATTTACTGTGGTATTTGTTAAGAATCGGATTCGCGTACATTTCTAACCACTTCCGGCGCCAGGATGCTGTGCAATTCTGATAACGATCTTCAAATATTTGACTGTCTGAAAAGGTCATATCACCTTTAAGTTTTTCCCATACATCAAAATACTGGCAGCCTTTTTTATTCATCAAAGCTAATTTTTCTAAAGCCCAGTAGTTAATATAATAGAGTTGATAGTTATCCAGTATTTGTCGATCTATCGCATTGGCAACTTCTTCTGCAGAGTCGAAGTCACCTGCTAGCCTCTCACCAAATTTCAATTTTATCCTGCCCTTAAACTCTCCTAGTCCCTTTACCAGGCTGAGCAGATCTTCCCCTGCCGGTTTATCGTATGCACCTTCCTGCTCAATGGTGTATAGCTCTTTAGCCTTCAGATAATCACAGGGGTCGAACTCGTAAGAAATTGAAACAGGAACGATATTGAGTGCTTTTACAGTCTCACTCAATGCTTGTTTTCGTTTTGCTAGAGCAAACATTTTGATGATGGCCGGATCTGTGATGTCCATCCCGTTCTTTGCCCGCCCTTCGCTTTGGGCGATCCAAACTGATTGGCCATCAGACAACGATTGATGAATATAGCGGGAGGACTCTAAAATAGCTGCATAGATTTTTTTTGCACCTTGTTCAGAACGGCGGACGAAAAAACTCTTGTTAAGCTTCATCAGGTGAGTGGCAAAATCCCTTTGAATTAAGTTGTCTCCCACAGCAATTCGTACAGTCTCTCGACCCCTGAGCCAAAGGGCATAATCGACAAACATGGAATCCCCAGCGATATCTCTATGATTTCCAACAAACAGATAGGATCCATTCGCTTCTAATTCATCTAAACCGCCGAAATTAAAACCCGAAGAAGTTTCAGCTACAATCTTCTTTGCATAAAAAGAGATCATTCCCTGAAATTCGTCAATCGTCTTGACCTTACCAAGGGCCCTCTTTAACGCAATTTTTGCACCTAAACGGATTATCTTAGGGAACACGGTAGACAACCGTGGAGAATGATATTTACCTACAAAATCAAGCAAATCATTGTCCGCTAGCAAAGCAGTAATCACACTTTCAACCTCATCATCATGATAAGGTCGTATTTCTTCAAATTCACTCATGGATAGAACTATTTTTTTGTAGTTTACGCATTATTCAAAGTGTGTGTAACAGAAGCTTAAAATATATTTGTATAACACAGCTCTAAAGCCATCACTTAAGCATTAGGAAGAGACCCAAAATCACCAACAACACAAAAACAAACTTTCGTATCAAGGCATCGGGTACAAGATGAGCGAAGCGACTTGTTGTCAGTGTCACGAGAATCACAAGGGGGATAGCGAGCACAACCAAGCGGAGTACCTCCTCTGTCACCTGCCCTGCTACACTAATCGTCACCACCCGAAAAGTAGTTGATAATGCAAAACTGCCCAACAGTGTTGCCCTGACAATATTCAAATCGAGCGGCTGTCGATACATAAGGTAGGCAATAGGAGCGCCTCCAGCGCCGTACATGCCACCCATTATCCCTCCACTGGCACCAACCAGAATACGGGTGATTTTACCCGACGATTGCGAAAAGGGGCTCGGTTTCAGCATCATCAAAATACCGGTGAAAACGATGACAAAACCCAGCAATTTTTGCAGCACCAGAGAGGATTCAGATGATAAATAGTCCAGAATCAGAACACCCACTAAGATCATGGGCAACATGCCTAATGCCAACCACTTGATGTAGGTTCTATCTATAAATTTATGGGATTTACGGAGCGCAACTGAAGCGTTGACCAAACTGATAAGGCTTACCATCGCTGCTGCAGCTTGAATATTAACTAAGCCCAATACAGTGACACCACCCATTATAATCAGACCCATAGCAAAGCCGGTCAGGGTTTGCACCATTGAACCAAAGGCGATCAAAGCCAGAATGTAAAAAGCAGTCATGTCCATAATTCGATGGGCTTAAAAAGATCAGCTTATTATCGTCTATTTCACCGAATGCAGTAAAGCCGCTGCCCCTGAATTTGTCATAGGAATTTACCATAGCAACTGGCATTATCCTGATTAAACTAGCAAAAGAATCTTCTTATGTTATGGATTAAAACATTCCACATTTTATTTGTTATGGCCTGGATGGCTGGGCTGTTCTATTTACCCAGAATTCTGGTTCACTATGTCGAGGGAAAGAAAGCCTCTGAAGACGTCCGGCGACTCGTGATTATGGCAACAAAGTTGCTACGTTTTTCAGCATTGATGGCTTTCTTTGCATTGGGCTTGGGATTTGCCTTGTGGCTAAATTATGGTTTCAGCGGAACATGGCTGTGGTTAAAGATGGCTTTCGTTGCCTTACTGATCCTTTATCACGCGCAATGTTGGCGTTATGTACAGAAAATGATAAATGATGAAATCATCAATAGCTCTATATACTTTCGTATTTTCAACGAAACGGCACTGCTTATCGTCATTCCCATATTAATACTGGTTGTCGTAAAACCTTTCTAAAGATTAAACGACGGTTTTTTAAATCCGTGACGTAGAAGATAGTGGACACAACAGGAGAAACCCATGAGACAAAGAATAAAGGTATACTTTGGCTTTAGCCGTTTTAATCTAGTCACAAATGAATTCAGTAAAAGAAGTGCTTGCCCAACTATTTAATGAAGCCATTGCTCTCACAGACAAGGGATATTTTGAGGTCAATCACGATGAGGAATGGCCTTCTGCTTGCATTCTCAATGAGCAGGTCAATGCGCTAGACAAAATTAGTCGCTGGCGGCCCACTCCACAAACGTCCCCGGTCAATTTCGATGGTTTAGCCAATGCACTCGGTGACAACATTCATCCAGATGTAATCGAGTACTTTTCTTCATTCTGGTCAGGTAGTCTCCAGGCAAAAACTAAAGAAGGCCCACTGAGCCTGATTCAACTTTGGAATAATGAAGATTTTGACCGGCTAATAGAAAATTTGATTGGTCACCTTTTTGCGAAACAAAGAGCAAAACTGCCATTTACCATTTTTTTTGCGACGACTGACCCAGATTCTGAACTTTTTCTCAGCATTGAAAACAGCACAGGCAAAATATTACTTGAAGAGCCGGGAAGACCTCCTATTAAAGAAATCGACACTGATCTTGTTTGCTTTCTAAAACGCGTCACCCCCGTCAATACACTACCGGAAATATACTGATGGATAGTTTAATACTTTCTCCAGTACATAAAGTTGGAGGAGAAATTCAGCTACCGGGCTCGAAAAGTTTATCCAACCGAGCATTGCTATTGGCTGCACTTTCTCCCACTAAAACTGAACTATCTAATTTGTTGCGTAGTGAAGATACCGAAAGAATGGTTGATGCGCTGACACAATTAGGCGTGTCCATTACGCTTTCTGAAGATTGGCATTCCTGTTCCGTAAGAGGCAACAATGGCTTGTTTAGCGCCCCAAATGATAGCAGTTTTTTTCTAGGCAATGCCGGGACGGCTATTCGGCCTCTTACAAGCATGTTGGCTTTGATGCGTGGAAATTTTACCGTCGATGGTGATCAATATATGCGAGAGCGCCCCATCAAACATTTGGTTGATGCGCTTCACGAGCTTGGCGCCAAAATTACCTATCTCGGCGCAGAGGGCTGCCCGCCTATAAAAGTCACAGGGGGCTATATCAAAGGCGGCAAAGTTAGCGTGCGGGGGGATATTTCCAGCCAATACCTCACTTCTCTATTGTTGGCCTTACCCCTTGCAGCAAATGACAGTGAAATTAACGTCATAGGAGAGCAGGTATCAAAACCCTACCTAGATCTGACCCTCGATATTATGGAAAAATTCGGCGTCAAAGCAAGTCATCACAATTACCAACAATTTCTCGTGCCAGGGGGACAAGCCTACGCAAGCCCAGGGACTTACCTTATTGAGGGAGATGCCTCATCGGCGTCCTATTTTTTTGCAGCGGCGGCCATTAAAGGCGGGACGATAAGAGTCAATGGCATAGGAGAGAAAAGCGTACAAGGAGATATCGAATTTCTTGATGTAATTGAAAAGATGGGCGCTAGAGTGACGCGATCAGAAAACTGGGTTGAAGTAAGCCAACATGAACTTAACGGCATCGATATGGATCTGAACCACATCCCGGATGCTGCTATGACTATCGCTAGCATGGCCCTATTTGCAAAAGGTCAAACTCGCATCCGTAATATATATAATTGGCGAGTAAAAGAAACTGACCGCATGTTTGCCATGGCGACCGAACTCCGAAAACTCGGTGCAACCGTTGCAACGGGTGATGACTATATCGTCATAGATCCACCGGAAGAAATTCAGTCTTGTAGTATTGATACCTATGGCGATCATCGTATTGCTATGGCTTTTTCTTTGGCTTCGTTGAGTAAGGCAAATATTACAATTAATAACCCCAAGGTCACCGCAAAAACTTTTCCAGATTATTTTGATGTTTTTGCCTCTATCTGCCAATACCAAGATCAGCAAAACGAAGAACAAAAAATTTGAGTATGCGTCCATGAATGGAGAAAGCCTTCACCATCCACTTCGCGGTGCCTTGTGGATGATTTTGGCGGGCTCAGCTTTTGCAGCGGTCAATGTGACCAGCCAATATCTAGGCTTTCGTCTTGGACTTGCTTCAACTACCATTGCTTTCTACCAATATTTTATCGCACTAATTTTAATGTCTCCGTGGTTAGTACAATCTGCAATCAAAGAAAGTCTCTATTCGAAATACCTAACACATCACGTCATTCGTGTGGGGATGGCCGTTGCCGGAATTCAAATTTGGACTTGGGCATTAAGCCAAGGTGTTCCCATTTGGCAGGCCATTGCACTGGTTATGACATCCCCCTTATTTGCTACAATTGGCAGCGGATTATTCCTTAAAGAAAACGTTGGTGCTGCACGCTGGGCGGCTACATTCTCAGGATTTATCGGGGGCATGATCATATTAGAGCCCTGGAAAGAGAATTTTAGCTGGTACAGTTTGGCACCGGTCGTGGCGGCAATATTCTGGGCAGGCTATTCGCTCATGGTAAGAGATATCACTCGGTATGATTCAGCCCAAAGCATTGTCTTTTACTTATTGGTTCTAATGACCCCTTTTAATTTTTTACTGGGTTTTGGCCAACTCACTTGGCCTCAGGGTGTGAGCTGGTGGTTACTGCTTTTCTCTGGCGCCCTCACTGCAATCGCTCAACAAGGCATTGCGCGCGCCTATGCCAATGCTGAAGCCTCTTTTGTTCAACCCTTCGACCATGCAAAGCTACCCTTGAATGTGCTTGCCGGATGGTTGGTATTTTCCTGGGTGCCTCCAGGTAGGCTTTGGTTAGGCGCAATCATTATTATTGGCTCAAGCCTCGCATTAGCCCACTGGGAACAAAGTCGCCCTGTTACCCGTAAACCGTAAGGAATAGCCCGTCATTATCCTGGGATCTTAAAAAAGGCTTTCCTGCTTGTCATCCAAAAAACTAGCACCTTCAAGATTGAGGAGAAACTTCTTGGCATCAAGACCTCCTCCAAATCCTGTCAGGCTTCCATCAGAACCAATGACACGATGGCATGGAATAATGATAGGCAATGGATTACGTCCGTTAGCAGCCCCGACAGCTCGAACCGCTTTGGGCCTACCTATGCGTTTAGCAATATCAGAATAGCACCGAGTCTCTCCACAGGGTATTTCCTGTAATGCAGACAAGACCTCCAATTGAAAAGCCGTTCCGGATGGCGTAAGCGACAACTCAAAAGTTTTCCTTGTCCCGCTGAAGTACTCATTAAGTTGAATCTCTACCTCGACAAAACAATCCTCAACAAAGATCCAATTAGCTTCGGGTTCTACATATCCTTTGCCTCCAGGAAAACCAATAATTCTTAAACCAGAATCATCTCCTGCTAGGAGTAAATCTCCAATAGGCGATTTGATTGATCGATAAATCATCGCAATTACCTCAAATAGTGTTACTTCTAAACTGTTAGCGCTGAAAGCTGTCTCAGAGTGTCGCCGCTTGTCGCCACAAATGCATACCGGCGTATGCTCGCCAAGGTTGCCAAGCCAGGGATCGTTCCAGCAATGCCTTATCTGAATCGATACCAAATTTCTGCTTAACCACTTTAAGTAAAACCAAATCACCATGTAAAAAAGCGTTTGGATCACCAAGCGATCTCATGGCAATATACTGGGCAGTCCAGGGACCGATGCCTTTTATAGCCACTAGCTGAGTAATGAGCGAATCTATCTCAATTGCTGCATCAAAAGACAATTCACCTCTATCTACCAGCCGGCTCATTTCTTTAATCGCCGCAGCTCGTTTTCTTGGCATGGACATTTGAGTGACATCGAGGCAGGTTAATTCCTTCGGCGTCGGAAATCTCAAGCCCCAAGGGGTTTGTTGGCCGTAGGTTTTAGCAATTCTTCCCATTACCGTGGTCGCACCTACAACTGAAACTTGCTGTCCTACAATGGCTCTCACTGCTATTTCAAAAGGCTCCCAAGCCCCTGGCACACGCTGGCCAGGGTTCTGAACAACCAAATCAGAAAGTATTGAATCACCATCAAAGTCTTGAGAAATTTTATAAGGATCAGCGTTCAAATCGAAGAGATGTTTTATCTTTTCAAGGGCGGATACAAGCAGGTTAGCTTCCCGCAATATTAGATGGATACTGAGACAATTTTCCGCCTCATTGTTTCGCACACTAAGGCTACCTGATTCACCCCCGATACTAATCGTCCGCGTATAGGTGTCTTCGCTTACGAACTCAACATCAGGTATTGCACGAACACGAAGGAAATTTAATACTCCAGCAAAATCATAGGGAGGACGATAAGCTAGTTTCAGTTGAAATCCTGACTCATCATCCAGAGCCTGACTAAAAAAAGACAATTTGTTGATCTTTTTTTGTCCTGCCACTTTCCTCACTTCGCTCGGGACACGTTTATAGACACTTTTAAAATGATCATTAAATCTTCGAACGCTTTGATAGCCAGCCGACATAGCAACATCGATCATACTAAGGTCAGTTTCATCTAATAATTTTTTTGCAAGATGCAGCCGCCGAGTTTGAGCAACCGCATTAGGCGAAGCGCCTATATGCTCATCAAACAGTCGAGATAAGTGGCGACTCGTTACACCGAGTCGGTCTGACAAGGCATTCACGCCTCCCTTATCCAACGCGCCTTCTGAAACAAGTCGCAATGCTCTCTTAACCGTCGTCGATGTTCCCATCCATGCTGGCGTACCGGGGGCGGCTTCAGGTCTACACCTTAAACATGGCCGAAAGCCAGCTTCAGCTGCAGCCGCAGCACTGTGATAAAGAGTGATATTTTTAGCCAAAGGCATTTTGACTTTACAGATGGGTCGGCAATATATACCGGTAGTTTTTACGCCAATAAAGAATTTTCCATCAAAGCGCGGATCTCGCGCTAGGCGCGCTTTTTCTAATTGAACCGAATCCATGACGAAGTTTATTCTCTATAAAAATAAGCAGAATCTAGTTTAATCAAGCTACACTATAGTAGCTAGCCATTATCGGACATCATAATTTATAAAGTATACGGCTGGTTTCCCCAGTCATGAAGAGAATACCTTCTTCATCAATTGTTATGCCATTAAAAATCATTGACGCCGGTTGAACACTTGAAGACGCAACACTACCACCAGATATCTTTGCCAATACTACTTTCTCCCCAGCGGCATTTATACTGACTACATTTCCAGTTCTCGCTTCAATCACCGTGAAACCCTCTTTGCTTACAACTAAACCCTCCGGCGCATCGAGGCCGGTTGTAATGAGCAGGGGCTCTTCTAAAATTTTGCCATTGTGTCCGATTTTGTAAATGCTACCTGACTCCCTGTCAGTGAGGTACAAGTCATCACCTTCTAAGGCGAGTCCACTTGGAGAGGGCAAACTAAAAAGCGTTCTAGATCCCGAGTCATTCAGTAACAAGACTTCACTTCTAGTCGTGGCAATAATGTCCGCCCCAAAACGAATGGCGGCCACCGGTCCTCCCAAATCCTTATACTGCTCCACGACTATTTTCGCGATGGGATCCCAGACTCGCACGTCGTTGTCTATCCAAGATACAAGAATCAAATTCTTACCATCTACCTCGATATTAATGGCACCTCCCATCTTGCCAGTACCGAGTACATTACGTTGGATTTCAGTTTGCTCTCCTGTGTTTTTATCAAAGAATCGTATGGCATGAAAATCTGCGACTACTAGTCGATTACCGAGTAGCGTAATACCGCCTGGATGAGATAGCCCCCCCGGTAGTAATTGAGTCAGGCTACTATCTGCTTCGACTCG
>JAESSY010000059.1 GCA_016763855.1 Pseudomonadales bacterium | reverse complement strand
CATCTTTATTTATAAAAACTGACCGAATGGTCAAGTATGTAATTATAATAACATCAATTTATATTTTCGATATTAAAAACACGAAATTTTAACAAAAAAAACCGTGCGGTTAAGCACGGTTTAACTCGGTGATACACTGTTAATTAAAAATCGTATCTAACACCCATACGAACTTCCCATAATGATGCATCGGCAACACGAGTTTGCCCAGTAGGTCTAATAAATTCTTCAAAAACATACTGACCGCTATCATTGATAGAGGCATCAACTATTTCTTGAGCACGAGGGAAGCTTGTTTCATACATCACGCCCCAATCGTCATTTAACAGGTTGCCAAAGTTCTCAATCACAATAAAGGCACTTGCTCTATGGTCAGCACTAAAGCCTTTAAATTCTTGACTTATTCTAATATCAAACTTAGTCCACCAATCACTATTGATGCCGTTACGCTCCATTATATCGCCAGACCATTCATCAAGCCCTTCAGCTCTGACATAATCAAAGAAAGCATCCGTATCAAAATCAGGTCCAAAGATAACTTTAGGATCATCAACACCAGTAGGAATATAAACTAACTGACGGTCAATAAAGCCAACAGAGTCACCAAATTGGTTACCCCCATCAAAAGTATAACTATAAGGACGACCTTCGTTTGCAGTGCCAAACACGGTAAAACGTGTGGTGTAACCTTCAACAAATTCCGTTGCATAGTTAAATCTTAGTGTAAATCTATGGGGTATTTCATAATTAGATTTGCCTAAACCTGGGTTTTCAGGGTCTGAAGTGTTGTTCAAGTAGTTAGAAAAAGCCACTGAACTTGTCATTGGGCTAACTTCTTTGGTTGAAGTATAAGCATAACTCAATGCCCAATCTAGACCAAAATCATAGCTTTTAGATAAACCAAAAGAAAGTGACTGACGATAGCCTGAATCGCCAATAGCATTGGTTAACATGAAGTCTTGACGACGGCCATTAACACTTTCATATATTGGACGACCATCTGGAGCATCTACACCAGTATCAACACGGGTAATATCGCGAATAACCGCCGCGTTTTTAACATCTGAATAAAGGTAATCAGCAGTTAATACATAATCATCGGGTAAAAGTAAGTCGCACCGATTGAATATTTCCATTCTGATGGAATTTCAAAATTCGGGTTTTGCACATTAATCCCCCCAGGGGCACCCGTTCCCGCAGCTACATCATCAAACTGTCCTTGTGGTACATCCCAAAGCGGACGACCTTCTCCAGTAAGTTCAGTGTTAAATAAATCAGTGCCTCCTCTTTCTAGCGTCTGTACTAAAATTACACCGTTATTTTGGTAGTTATTACCTAGCCAAACATTAGGATTACCGCCAGAATATAAACCAAGACCACCACGAATTTCTAAATCATCATTGGCCTTCCAGTTAATGCCTAAACGTGGTTGAAGTAAACTTTTGCCATCTAGATTTTGTTTATTTGAAAAACCATAAAGCTCTTCAATTTCAGGATTTTCAACCGGCAGATCACTACTTGTATACCAGTCGTAGCGCAAACCCACAGTAATGGTTAAATCATAATCATAATTATAATATTCATCTTGCGCATAAAGAGTATGAATTTGGTAACCAAACTCGGCCGCCGCATCAAGTGGATTATTGGTGCCTACCGCATTATCATAATAAATTCGGTCAGCAATGCCGCTTCTGAAATCATCAATGCTGTTAAAGCGGTATTCTCCTAGAGTTTCTTGTACGAATAAATTATAGACCTCTAAATTTTCATATTCATAACCGGCAGTAAAAATGTGATCGCCATACAGATAAGTACCGGCAATTTTAAAGGTCTCACCTGAATAGCTCAATTTATTGGCTCGACGAGAATCATCTGCCCCTAAAAAGACATTGGCTCTAGCGCCATTGTTTTCGGTAGAAATACGCACTTCACCAATGTTCAAACCACCTAAAGGTGTGACATTTTGTTCAAAGTCGCTTGAGCTCAAACGAACTTCGGTGGAAAAATTATCTGACCATTCTGAATTGAGTGAGGTAACAAACGAGCTAAACTCTGCTTGTTGATTATAATAGTGATCTGAAAATTCAAACTCATTAGAATCACCATCGGCTTGACGAATTGAATTACCATCGTTGAAGTTATAAACCAAGGCGGCGCGATGGTTTTCATTAATGACCCAATCAAGTTTCATCATGATTTTTTCATCTTCTACGGGAGCACTGGTAATAAATTCACCGGGAGTATAACCATATACGCTTTGAGATATGTCAAAAATTTCATCGTATTGGGCTTGAGTGAAACCTTCAACGATAACCCCTGCATTTGAGCCAGCAGGGCCACGGTCAAAAAGATCTGCACCTTCTAATTTTTCATACGATGCGAAGAAGAAAAGTTTATCTTGTATCAGTGCGCCACCTATATTAAAACCATAACGTTTCTCAGTAAAAGCTCCGCTATCAATGCTTTCACCTTCTAAACTATCACCGCGCAAAGAATCACTGGTATAGTCATAAAATGCGCCACCAAAAAATTCATTTTCGCCTGATTTAGTTACCGCATTAATATTACAAGCGGTGAAGCCACCATATTGCACATCAAAAGGCGCTAGCTCAACACTCACTTGGGCAATGGAATCATAAGAAAATGGCATACGAATAGTTGGGTAACCACTGGTGCCTAAGCCAAAATTATCATTAGTTCTCACACCATCAACAGTAAAACTGTTAAATCGAGGGCTAGCACCACCACATTGAATACCATCACCTCGACTTTCATTAATATAAATACGAGGATCTATACGAATCAAATCTTTAATATCACGGTTAATTGCCGGTGCAGAAGCTAAATCAGCCGCATTAAAGTTTGAAGAGGGACCCAATTCTCCCGAAGTAGAGTGATATCGAGAGCCAGTAACCTGAATCGTTTCTATCTCAGCTTCTATATTTAAACTGATGTTACGTGTTTCGCCTAAGGTTAAATAGACATCTTCTTGTTTATCCGAGCCTGAAGCATCGACAACAACAATAGTGTAGGGTCCACCGACTTGAAGGCCTCTTAAGCTAAAGGTTCCTGAATCATTAGACTTAAAGGTTTTAATGCTACCGGTTCTGTTATCAGTTACCGTGACTGTTGCCCCTGAAACTTTTTCTCCGCTGGCAGAAATTACCTTACCGCGTATACCAGCTGAAGTAGTATCAGCTGCAAGAGCTGACGTAGATAAACCAAGCGCAACAACTAGCGCGCCCGCTATGCGTGATAGAGAGTGGGTTTTCATCGTAGTATTCCTATGTGTTTTATGTGTTAATTATTATTTTATCTTT
>JAESSY010000058.1 GCA_016763855.1 Pseudomonadales bacterium | reverse complement strand
TGTTCCATTTTTAAAGTTGATGCAACTCCATCAGCATCAGCAACCTCTGTTACATCAACTTTAAAAACGGTTTACATCAAACAGTAAAACGTTTTAAAAAGATGAAGATTTTGACGAGGCTGTCCCGATAGCTATCGGGATTAAAGCGCAAAGGCAATCTTCATCTTTTTAAAATGATAGCCTTTTATGTGGCGATTGAGCATAAATATTAAGGTTCGTAGTGCGAGGGCAGAAGCGGTTGCAAAAAGCGCAGAGGCAAGTCGGCAATTTTACATAATAGCAGTTATAACGACTATTTTTTATCTTCTAAAATAACAACTCTAAAAATTGTGCGAAGCGAACTTATAACTTCTATTATGTAACTTTGCTTTGGGTAAAAAATAAAAATATTTAGTTGTTTTTTGGATGAGCGTTGGCTAAAACGTGTTGCAATTTTTTGTTCAAAATTGTAACGTGTTTTATAGCATTGGCAAAGCGTTTGGATTTTTATTTTTTACGAAGTGTGGACAGGAAGCAAACAAAATATAAAGGAGTTTGCAAAACGGTTAGATTTTGTTTGCGTGGATTTATTCAGTTACTTCCTTTAATATTCTTTCACATTGCAACAAAACATTTTCATCATTACAATCTAATATAAATTGTATGATTTCTAACTTTATTTTTATCATTTCAGATTCTGTCATTTATTCTTGTTAGGATGTTGTCTTGTATCAAAAACTCTTGTGATGTAAATTTTAGTTTTACCATTTCGATACGTGATTTTATAATTATCATAAAATATCTTTCGATATTCTTGCTTTAAATGACTGAATGATTCATCTATAGAACCAATATTTTTAAAATCGTATTCTGGGTTTTCTAAAATTTTTGGAGCATCAATAACTTTGTGTGCTATTTCTGATGCTTTCTTTTTTCCTAAAACTTTAGAATTAAATATTGATACTTTATTTAAATCTTTTAACGCTCGTTTTGTCCAAGTAACTGGTTTTACTATAAATCCCAACTATCAACTATTTTATGTGCTTCATCAATAGTATAAACCTTTCCTGCTTTAATATCTGCTTCTGCTTCTGTCATTAATATATCTTCCTGTATTTGTTCTGATGATAACGTTTCTTTTACTTTTCGCATTGATTTTATCATATTCTTTACAGCTTCCACAAACGTAGGATCTTTAGATTCTGATAATGCGGTTTGTATCCATTTAATTTCTGCTTGTAAATCCATAATTTCTGTGCTTTTAGTATAACAAATGTACAAATTTTGTTCCATTTTTTTAGTTTATGAGATTGGATGAAAATTATTTACTATTTCGTGTAGGTTTTCTAAATCATCTTGTACATACTTTTCGGTTGAAGATATATAACGATGTCCTGCCAGATATTGAGCTTGTCGTAAGTTGTGTTTTGATAACCAATTCACTATTAAACTTGAACGTATTTGTGAGTGGCTTATAACTTTATGATTGTACTTTTTTAAGTTTCGTATAATTCTGTGAGTGATGCTATACATTTGATTGATGGTTCCAAAAATAAGTTGTTCGTTGTTCCTGGTCTGTATTTTTTTGGCTAAATAATGTCTTGTTTCAGTTGTGTAATTCATTAAATCCATCATTTGTGCAGGTTGTAGTTTTAGTGTTCTTGCATTGCTTCGTCGTGTACTTGGTAGATCTATTTTTCCTTTGTTTAATTGCAAGTATTCTTCTTGTAAATGATAGAGTTCTATGGCTGTAATTCCTTGAAAGACCATCAATCCTAATACTACTTTATCCCTTAATTTAGTGGCTTTAAAAAACGTGTCATAATGTTCTATATCGTAGCTGTAATATAAATCTTCTAATTCTTCTTCACTCAATAAATTACTAATCACTTTTATGCGTTTTCCTCGTATTGCCATATCTTGTGCAGGATTGTCTATAAGTTCTTCTTTTTCTATTAAATAATCATAATACAATTTGACTGCTCTTAATTCATTATTGGTAGATGAACGTTCATAATTCTTTTCTGTCTGTAAATATTTGGCATATTTCAATAAGCTACTATAATTTAACTCATGTGCTGTAATTCCGTAATATTTCAACCAAGATTTAAAACGTTTGATACGTAATTTATGAACTGTAATTGTGCTTTGACTATATTGGTTTTTTGATAAATATTCTTCGTAGCTTTTCATATTTCTTGCTTAATTAATCAACCTTCGCTAAAACTTCGGTCGACAAGGTGTGTATAAACCTGCGTGCTTTCTAAAGATGTGTGTCCTAAAAATTGACTGACTGCTTCTATTGGAACGCCTTTTTCTAATAAATGTGTAGCAATACTGTGTCTTAATTTATGTGGTGTGATTCGTTTTTCTGTAATATCACTATCGTTAGCTGTTTTGATGATTTGGCGTAAACGCAATTTAAAGCTCATTCCGCCTAATCTGCCACCTTGCGAGCTTACGAACAGAGCTTCGTTTTCATTGGCTTTATAGAACTCTGGTCGACCATCATAAATGTTATCTTCGAGTATTCTTAAATTATAAGCATTGATTGGTACAAAACGCTCTTTCTTGTTCTTTGTTTTTCTCACTAAAATGCGCTCTTTATCAAAAAACACATCGTTTAGATTTAAGTGTACTGCTTCGTTTCTTCGCAGTCCACAACTATATAAAACAGTTAAAATAGCTTTATCTCGGAGCGTAAATCTCTGTAATGGACTTGTATATTCTGTTGCTTTAAAGAGTTCTTTGATTTCGTATTGAGTAACAATATCGGTTTCGGTTAGCTTGTCGGTTCGTTCAAAACGTAAGTGTATCGATAGTGACTTTGCATTGTGTTTTTTTAAGTATTCATTGAAGCGTTTGAGTGAACTTATATGACCGTTTAATGATGGATTGCTTAATGCTCCTCCGTAATTTTCATTAGGTCGTTGCTTTAAATAGTGATAGTATTCTGTAATGTCTTTTCGTGTAACTGTTCTTAACTCATTATGATTATGTTTCTCTAACCAATAAAAGAACTCTTGTAAAAAAATAGGCGAGTATTTTACGATGCCTTTACTATAACCCAAGATGTCCAACCAGTCTTTAAAAGAGATTAGTAAAGCTTTGTAACTTCTGTTTTTTAGTTTGAGTTTCTTCATAATTTTAAGAGTTCCCAAAACAAGTTTGGGATTAATTCGAAGACGTATTTTTGCAAAATACTATCTCATTAATTTTTCACTCGGTTGCATTTTTTTAGGTTTGGTGGCGAAGTAGATTTAATATGCTTTTAATCAGATTTTTAACTTCGCCATTTAGTAGTGGCGAACCTATGGCGAAGTGGCGAGGTTTATTTGTGTGATACAATTACTCAATGCCTTTTCTATCAATGATTTAAGTTCTTTATACTCATCGATATTTACGATTTCAAAGTGATAGAGCTGTCCTTTCTTGCCTTCTACTTTTTTGATGTAGTTTTCTAATAATAATTGATTGTTGTAACGTCTTAATGTTGTTTCCTTTATTCGTAGGTTTCTGCGGATTTCAGCATTGGTAAATGTGGTTTGGTTGTTTTTTACTAAATACGCTTTAAGCGTTTCAAGATGGTTTCGTGTTGCTCCCGTAATGGTATCAGATTTTCGTAATAATACTTCTAT
>JAESSY010000006.1 GCA_016763855.1 Pseudomonadales bacterium | reverse complement strand
TATTCAGCTTAGGTTCAGTTGCAATCATCTATTATCCCTAGCAGAATCACTAACCGGAGAGAGACATGAGGCTGTCAAGATTAAGTACGATTGTATTGGCAACACAAATATTAGTCTCACAAGGCGTGTTCGCTCAATCCGAGGAAATATCACAAGATCAAATTGAAAATTCAGTACCCAAAAAGGTATATGTCCAAACTGCTCCTTCTCGTAACATCAGCCGTGACAATAGCCGCAACATCAGCCGCGAGGGTGAAAATTGTTTCTACAACGATGAACATCAACATATACATTGTTATGAAGATGTACGTTATGAAGATCAGCGTTACGAAAATAAGAACTTTAACAAAACAAAATCAAGGGTCGTGTATCGTACAAGCAACAGAACCTATCGAGATAGAGGTTATTCTCCTTCGGCTCTATCAATAGGGCTGGCAATTGGCATTCCACTATTGATCCATAATTCATATCGTAATAACTCATATCGTCATGGCTATCGATCTCACCAAAGACATCATCGAAGCCATTACAGACGTCATCACCGTGGCCATTACAGTCATTATCGCAGCCATCATTAATAATCTTCGGTGATCTCAACTCTTTGCCAAAAATTATCGAGTTGTTGCACGAGTTGTTGTCGATTACGCGCTTGCACCATTTGCCACGATGGGGGTAACAGCCTTTGGTACCTCTGCTCGTTAAATCGATGATCAATCAAACAGACGATACCTTTATCGGTTTCACTTCTTATCACCCGACCGGCTGTCTGTAACACCCGATTAATACCAGGATATTGATAGGCGAATTCAAACCCATGGGGGCCACCCTCCACCTGATCAAAATGATCTCGAATAAGGTCTCTTTCCAAACCGATCTGAGGCAGGCCTACCCCCACTATAATGGCACCAATTAATCGTGGCCCTTTAAGATCGATGCCTTCACCAAAAGCACCTCCCATCACTGCAAATCCCAGTAGACCTTCACCTTCTGCCGTAAACCTATCTAGAAAAGAATTCCTTTCGTCTTCATCCATCCTTCTGGATTGAACAAGTGTTTCTATCTGCGCATGTCGTTCTGTGAACTTTTCTAACACAGCCAGCAAATAAACATAGGAAGGAAAATACACAATGTAATTGCCCTTCTTAGCGGTGAATATATTAGCCAGTGTATCGACCAGTTCGTAGATACTGGCAGTCCGATTGTTGAATGTCGTTGAAATATAACTTGTTCTAAAAACGCCCAAATTATCAGGTGAAAAAGGAGATTCGATTTGATACCAGGCCGCATTATCTTCGACACCCATTAATGTATTGAAATAGGATTGTGGATTTAAGGTAGCTGAAAAGCAGACACTGCTTGTGATCCTTTTGAATCCTTCTGCTAGTTTAGGACCCGGATTCAAGCAATAAATTTTGACGCTGCAAACCTTTTTACCCTTCCTGCCCTTCTTTCTACTCTTGTTTGCACCAAAATTTAATAAGTACCGGTAGTTTTCATCTACATATTCACTTGTCCTTAAATAGGCTAAGACCAGAAAATACAAATTCAATAAATCACTTTGAGAAGATGCTTCCTGGTTCTGCTGTAAACTATCTGCTGCAAGCTCAACAAAATTTCTCAAGGCTGAGTGAAGTCCAATTGGCGTATCCTCCAGCACCACGCCCTCTTTTGTCTCTAATGCTACTTTCTTGTTCTTGAGCAAAGCCAGAAACTCTGCATTTATCCGTGTTAATCGCTTAGCAAGAAGAGGCGAGACCTTTTTCACAAGACTTTTTAAATCAAGAAAATCCTGTTTATCGAGCTCAGCAGAAAACATATCTCTACCACGATCCACCAGATTATGTGCCTCATCCATTAGCAAAATAAATCGAGATTGCTTGTTTTCAAAATAACGTCTTAGATAGACAACTGGATCAAAAAAATAGTTGTAGTCACAAATAACAATATCTGCGACCGTTGATAAATCTAGCGATAATTCAAAGGGACACATCGTTTCTTCTTCAGCAATACGTTCTATTTCAATTCTATCCAAAGAACGATCAGACAATAAAACCTGCTCCATGACCCCTGGTAGTTTGTCGTAATATCCTTTTGCGTATTCGCAAAATTCTGCATCACAGAGAGAACCTTTCGTAAAACAGATCTTATCCTTCGCTGTTAGGGTGACATCTCTAATTTTCAATCCTGCTTGCTTTAAATCCTGAACCGCATTTCGAGCCATCAACTGTCCAGAAACCTTCGCGGACACATAGAAAAGTTTTTCATAATGTAATGTCGGCATCGATTTAATCGCAGGGAAAATACTCGCGATGGTTTTACCTATTCCTGTGGGTGCCTGTAGTACAAGTTGCGTTTCATTCTTGAGGGCCTTGTATACCGTAACTGCCATTTCTCTTTGCCCTACTCTGTATTCATTGTAGGGAAAGACTAAAGATTCGACTGCGTCATTCCGAGCACGAACCCAGGTGAGTTTGTTGCGGAGGAAAACAATATATTGATTTACAATTTTTTGATAAAAAGTCTCAAGCTCATCGCGATTGATAAGCTGATTTAATTGGTGTTCTTCTTGTGTATTCAGATCGAGATAACATAGTCTTATTGTGAGTGATTCAACCTCATGTTTCCGTGCTAATAAACAGGCATAAACTTTAACCTGAGCCCAAAATAATCTTGAAACTGAAGCAGGAATTGTCTCTACATCAACCTTTATAGTCTTAATCTCCTCCACAATAAAATTGTCAGAGTCAGGATAGTAACCATCCACGCGCCCAGAGATTTCCAATTCTAGTTCGTCAAAATTGATTTGATCAATTACCTTTACTTCGGCAAGATAGTTATCGGATCGGGATTTTTGTAATTTTTGGTGACCTCGAATTCCTTCTAAGGCATTGCTACGGGTAGAAAAGCGAAAATTTATATCGCCACTTCTTTCAATTTGCTCTACCAAGTCACGAACACTGACAGTAAATTTCGTATTCAATATTGGACTTTTCGCCAACTTACACTGACGATATTTGCCGGTATGTTGTTTGTGGAAAAGAATTTGAACCAGCGCTTCTGACTATCCTGTAATTTATCACCAGGCCCCTTCACTTCTGAAAATAAATAACCCTCAGTTTTAGGAAAAACAACCAGATCAGGAAGCCCACTACAATTATGTCTTAAGTCAGACAGCAAATGCTTAAACAGCTCGTGAAAGTGATTTCGTGGAATACGTTCGAGTGCGAGAATGACTAATTCACGATCTAGCCAGTTCCAATTAACAAAGTAATTTGCGAGTTTCATTTTGCTATCATAATTGCTGAGTACACTATTTTGAAAATTTTCATCTACCCGTAATGAATCTAAACGCTGTTGAATTAATACCGAGCGTAAGTGCAGAAATTCTGGTGTGAATAGGTCAGCGGGACCGCGCTGAAAAGGATTAAAAAAAACACCCTTGATAGACAAAAAGATGATATCCCAAAAATAGAGACCAAATATACCGGGAATAAGGCTATTTTCAACATACCATGATTGACTGCCCTGTTTTTGAAACCAGGTGGACGTCAGTAACTCAACGCCCAAGCTTTCATCGTTATTAATTTCAATTTCAAGAACTGAAAAGTCATCGGGAACGATCTCCGGCATCCAGGTTAAAGTAAGCCCATGTTTTTTACTGAGTCGCCTTGCAAAATTTTGTGAGAATTCTTTTTCAGATTCTGTTCTCGCGGCGGAATACATCGCCTCACAAATAGACACTGACTCATCAATCTTATTCTGCTTAGCATAGATTCTGGCCTGTCGTTCAAGTGATGATGCTTGATCATTCCTATTATAAAGTTTTAATGCGAGATCATCTTTCTTATATCGTTCGTACTCTCGAGCAACACGATTACAGATCTTCTCAAATCGAGCCTGTAATCGGGGTTCTTCCACGCTTTGAAGGTGTAGACAGTTGTCGGTAAATTCAATAAGCGTTTCTAGATTCTTTTCTTCAAGCACTTCATAACAACTTGCTTCGAGTTCGTAGCTTGCCAGGGTTGCATCCAAAATCGCACGATCATCAAAATAACGGGCTGATGAATCCATTGTGTAGTTCTCAAAAGGACTCAAACCCAGATCTCTCAGTACAAACTCTGAAAAATCTTGATGAAGGTTTCCAAAAAACAAGAGACGATAGACTGTAATCACTTCGTGCCCGAGGGGTTCGACGATGTGTAAACTCAGGTGGTTAACAACTTCACTTACCGAGTACTGGGCTAGAATACTTGCTTCAATGTCCCCTCGAAGAAGCTTCTTGTTCATTACTGGAAAGGCGATTAATAGATCCGGTTTAGTCAGTAAACTAAGCAAGGCCAGCGCATCAGGATCTTTCGGTGACCACAGAAAACCTTTATCCCGTAATGTATCAATAGCGGCATCAAGATCAGCAATTTCGTCATAGAAGATTTTATCGACTCGAAAGTAAGGACCTCTACGGCCACATAGACGAACATAAAGGCGCTGGGCATCTCGACTACAGGATAAAAAATCACGACGATAGTTTAATTCTTCTTTTGTGAGCAAATTGGAATAATGTTCATCTACGAAATCGAGTAGATATTTAAAATTATCGAGATAGTAACCTGTAGGCAGATCTTCCATTCTTCGCGTCTAGTCTATAGATGGAAGAAATACTAACTGGATTCATACAGTATGATCAAGAAGCACTGCCTGGTTGTCGCATTATTTAGCTGGATCACTATTTAGCAAGCGGAAAAAACGTCGCTGATGCCAATCGGCACACAATCACGCTACTCTTTTAATGGTAAGCGCCAATTACTCCGCGTATCTGCCAGCGCCATCTTCACTTCTGTAAATCAACATTCCAAGGCAATAATGCTTCTATTTCTTCAACCGTCT
>JAESSY010000057.1 GCA_016763855.1 Pseudomonadales bacterium | reverse complement strand
TTCAATTTTTGAACAAAATCGTCGATGATTTCTCACTGGCAGACGCTCAAATCGTGAAGGATTATGAACGTACAACCAATCATGATGTTAAAGCAGTTGAATATTTCATAAAACAAAAATTTAGAGAGAGTGAACAGCAAGAACTGACCGAAAAGGTGGAGTTTGTGCATTTTGCTTGTACTTCCGAAGACATCAACAACCTTGCTTATGCTCAGATGCTGAATGATTCGAGAAAAACAGTGATGATTCCTGCACTTGAGGAAATCCTAAAAAAGCTTCTCGAGCACAGCAAAACCTATCGATCTGACGCAATGTTGTCAAAAACTCACGGCCAGGTCGCGTCTCCTACGACCATGGGCAAAGAATTTGCCAATGTCGCTAGCCGCCTAATGAGACAAATAGCCATAATCAAGTCGGTTCCAATCCTGGGCAAAATCAATGGCGCTGTTGGTAACTTTAATGCTCATCAAGCAGCTTATCCCGGTGCTGACTGGGAATCCCTCGGTAAATCTTTTGTAGAAAAACTCGGTTTAGAGTGGAACGCTTACACTACACAAATAGAACCACACGACTTTATTGCCGAATTATTTGACGGCATTTGTCGTTTCAATACCATCATTTTAGATTTTGATCGTGATGTATGGGCCTATATTTCTATCGGATACTTTAAACAAAAGAAAATCGAAGGAGAAACAGGTTCATCTACAATGCCTCACAAAGTTAATCCAATCGACTTTGAAAACTCAGAGGGTAATCTAGGAATAGCAAATGCTATTTTGGGCCACCTTTCAAACAAGCTACCTATATCAAGATGGCAGCGTGATTTAACCGACTCAACAGTACTCAGAAACTTAGGAACCGGACTTGCCTATTCGCTCATTGCCTACCAATCTACGCTCAAGGGTATGAGTAAGCTAGAAATTAACCGACAGGTTTTAGCTGATGAACTAGATGCAAGTTGGGAAGTGCTAGCAGAACCAATTCAAACCATCATGAGAAAATATGACGTTGAAGAACCTTATGAAAAACTAAAGGCTTTAAGTCGCGGTCAGAGTTTAAGTAAGGATGACATTGAGACGCTACTTTCTACCCTAAATATTCCTGATTCAGCGAAGACCTCAATTCGAAACCTTACACCTACAAACTACATTGGTATCGCAGAAAAACTAGTCGATGCCATACTAGAATCCAGTTAAAAGATTCCAAGAATATATCTTATTTTCAGAAAGAAGGTTGACCCAATTTGAGCATGTGGATTCCTGATGCAGCGATTTCTCAAGAAACATTTTCCTCTGACTTTTGGAAAAAAAAGGCAACGAGGCTTTGCTCAGGTTTGGATATACGCCAAATTTCTAAGCAATTGAGCCAAGCTTACCTCTTAGATTTATGTAAAAGCGAACTCGTAGAATCGAGATTGGTTGATAGCAAAGATTACAGCTTAGCACTCGGTCCTTTCGAACTGAGCCAATTGCCTTCTGAACACATGTTAATGATTCAGAGCCTTGAATCCCATTTGGAGAGTATTAGTGAACTTGTTAGCCAGCATTTTTCCTTTCTTCCTCGTTGGCGAATTGACGATGTTATGGCAACTATTGCAAACAATGATACAAGTTGCGGCCCCCACTTTGACTATTATGATGTATTTCTAATTCAGGTTCGCGGAGAAAAAACCTGGCAACTCGATGATGGTCATGACGATGATAGCGATCTGTCAGTGACGTCAGACATTCGCTTACTAAAGGATTTTCGCGCTACGGAGGAATTCTCGCAAAAACCCGGAGATATACTCTATATTCCACCAAAAGTGGGGCACTGGGGTATCGCGGGAGACGACAGCTTAACCCTCTCCATCGGCATACGAAATCCAACATTACAGGAAATGATTTCACACTTTGCAGATCTTGTCGGTGACCAAATCAAGGAAGTTGTCACTCTGGATGATAGTCTGGATATGCATGACCACAGTATTCACACCAAAAGTACTGACCAGATAACTGAGCGTTTAGCCAACACCTTCTTACGAGCAGACCTTACGCAAAAATGGTTTGGTTGTTATATGACGGAATTACGAGAACCAGAGTTGGCTATCTATCCACAATCCCCCAAAACAACTGATCAAATAATACATTGGCTTGATCATGTTCAAATTTTGAAATGTCAACTTGCAACCCGGCTCGCGTTTCAAGAGACAGAAGATGCACTCTTAATATTTGTTAATGGTCTTGCACTTGAGGTCAAAAACAGTTGCCTTAGTTGGTTTCAAAAGTTTGAACAAACAAGGTACATCAAAACCGAATTGATTGAACACAATGAAGCGAATATTGAGTTAGTTCAATCTCTCTATATGATGGGAGCCATTGTCACAAACCCATCAAAACTCAAAGTCGTTTGATGGATATTCGAAATTTTAATATTCGCGAGGCCACTTGGACTTCTGACAAGAATTGCATTCTTGGACTACGGCGACTGATATTTAAAAAGACTAATCTAGACCATGCTGATGAACAGGATGAGGTAGCTTGGCATTGGATCGCCTTGGATGCAGAAGACCGAGCAATGGGTTGTGTTAGAGTGACGCCTGACGGCAATATTAGTCATCTACTGGTTCTACCCGAATACCAGAATCAAAAAACCGGAAAAACCCTACTTGAGTGCGCCCTTAAAAAAGCACGACATCTCGAATTATTGAAAGTACATCTAGAGAGCCCAAAAACCTTAATTCCTTACTTTGAAAGTTTGGGATTTAAAAACGACAGTATAACTCCCTCGGACTTAGACCTTCAAAGTATGATGATGGCGGTCGATAGAATTGACAGCGTTAGTCAGAGGAAATTACTCAGTTCAACTGAACTCAATGCTCAAGTGCGAGATTATGACACCACCGAGGCAAATTGGAACCAACATCAAAAAGCCATTATTTTTCTTCAACATCAAGTCATCGTCATCGAATTAGGTTTTGATAAAAAGGGCATAAATGAGGAGGATGCTAAGCTCGCTTTTCATTTTATCACCAGAAAGGACGATCAAATTATCGGTTCTGCGCAATTTGATCGAAATGGAAGAATTTCTAAACTGGTCGTTGATGCAGATTATCGTCGAAAAGGCGTGGCCTCATCATTGTTAGAATCGGTGGAAATCAAAGCTCAACGATTAGGTGTAAAAAAGATGAGTTGTCTGCCAACACCTATTCTGAGCCCGTTCCTCCAGAACCAAAAATTTGAACCTGAACATAGTGATGCACCCGATTCAGTTTGGGTCAAAGACGTCATTACTCGATCCGTAGAAAAGATTGTTTCTACACCAAAACAACAAACTCAGCATAAAGTTGTATTAGGTGAGGTCAACGATTTCTTAATACTACGATCAAATGAAGCATTCCAAAATGTGATAGTAGACATGTGTCAACAAGCAAAGCATTCCTTGCACATTCTATCTCCCTTTTTAGATCACGCTCTATTTGATCAGTTAGACCTAAGAGAAATATGTTCAGCATTGGCCAGAAAGAACAAGCATACCAATATAGAAATATTACTTTTTGACCCACATCGAGTCATCAAAAATGGACATTGTCTTGTTGAGTTAAGCCGGCGTTTACCCTCATCAATGAATATACGTATTGTTGATCCAGAAATGCGCAATTCAAATCATGAATACGTAATTGTCGATGGTCGAGGCTATATTTATCGTCAAGAAGTAGACTTGTACGACGGTTGTGCGAATTTTTACGATGTTACTGAAAGTAACCGCCTATTAAGACAATTTCGTAGAAGCTGGGAAAGTAGCGTAGCAGATCCCAACCTCAGACAACTAAAATTGTAATGAATAGTTTAGGGTCGTCTTCGAGGCCACCAAATTAATTGGCTATTAAGGCTTCGGCTGATATCAGAACACCATTATTATCAGCGTATAAAAAATACCCAGGCATTATATTTACGCCACTAATATCAATTGGCACGTTGAGTAATCCAACATTTCTCTTGATGCTCTTCATCGGATGAGATGTCAGTGCTTGAATGCCAATATCCAGTTCTCGAATAATATCAACATCTCTAATACAACCATAAATTACAATCCCTTCCCAACCATTATCTTGTGCTTTAAGTGCCAAATTATCTCCTAATAAAGCGCAACGTAATGAGCCTCCACCATCAACAACTAAGACCTTGCCTTTTCCGGATTCTGTTACCTGTTGCGCCACCAAAGAATTGTCTTCGTGGCATTTAATGGTGACGATCTCGCCACCAAAAGTATCCCTGCCCCCATAATTCCCGAACTGTGGTTCTAATACTTTTACTAAGTCCGGAAATTCATCACAGAGATCCGGTAATACAATCGTCATATTTACGTGTCCTGAATTTATTAGCGATTCCGACTACACTATACAGAAATTACACTGAAGAGATCTCTAATTTGAGATGTGATTTCACATCCGAGATCTTGTATTTTAAGGTAAGATGATACCTAAGAGTCGACAAGTTATAAGTACTATATGAAGACCAACCCCCTAAAAATAATCGTCACCTGCTTGATGCTAGCCATCATCGCTCCCATTGCCTTAAGTGAAATTTACATTTCCCGAGGTCCAAATGGGGAACGCATGATCAGCGATCGCCCTCCCCATAGTACCGGGAATCTAAAGCTTGTAATGAAGCGGGATAGTATTAGAGGTGCCGGTCATATTCTGGCTAACAGGCCAGTTGAAACTGGAGGGGTCACAAAATATCGAGCCTATATCAACGGTGCGAGCTCGCGTTTCAATGTTGATCCAGCATTAGTAGAAGCCGTTATTCAAGCTGAATCCGGATTTAACCCAAACGCAGTCTCAAAAAAAGGAGCTACTGGTCTTATGCAATTAATGTTACCTACAGCACAACAATACGATGTTGTTGATCGATTTAACCCACGCCAAAACATCTATGCCGGAGTAGAGCATCTAAGTGGATTAATGAAGCGCTATAACGGACAGATACACCTTGTTCTTGCTGCTTATAACGCGGGTTCTACTGCGGTTGAGCGCTATCATGGCGTTCCGCCCTTTCCAGAAACAAAGCGCTACATTACTAAAGTAATGCAATATCGGACACAGTACCGCCAATCTCGTTACGGCGCATCAGACTAAGCCCTAGAACAGCCACCTAGGCTGCTAATTTCTTTGATCTATTGCAGTGTAAGGTCTCGCATCAAGCCCGATATAATCGGCATTGGGCCTTATTAATCGATTATTCGATCTTTGTTCCATCACATGAGCTGCCCAGCCTGTGAGGCGAGACATGACAAATATGGGTGTAAAGATCTTGGTAGGAATATCCATATAGTTATACGCAGATGCGTGGAAGAAGTCGGCATTGGGAAATAATTTCTTCTCATCCCACATCGTTTTAGCGACGACAACAGAGATATCAAACAGGTTCGTGTCGCCATTTTCTTGGGCCAATTTCTCGGCCCATTCTTTAATAATGTCATTTCGCGGGTCATGGGTACGATAAATTGCATGGCCGAAACCCATAATGGTCTCTTTTTTAGCCAACATATCGAGAATACCCGCTTTTGCCTCTTCGACAGATAAGAATTTTTCAATGAGCGCCATCGCGGCTTCATTAGCCCCACCGTGTAGGGGCCCTCTCAATGTACCGATGGAAGCAGTAACACAGGAATACATATCAGATAGCGTTGCGGCACAAACTCGGCCAGCAAAGGTACTCGCGTTAAATTCATGTTCAGCATAAAGAATCAAAGAGCAATTCATCACTTGCTTGTGCACATCAGAAGGTTTATTTCCCGTCAACATTTTTAGAAAGTGTCCACCAAGGGAGTCTTCTCCCGTATTGAATTCAATTTTCACCCCATCATGACTGAAGCGATACCAATAACACATAATGGCGGGCAAAGTGGCGAGTAACCTGTCAGCAGCATCTTGTTGGTCCGCGAACGATTTTTCCGGTTCTAGATTACCCAGCATAGAACAGCCAGTTCGCATCACATCCATTGGATGAGTATCTTTTGGGATGAGTTCAAGAACCGCCTTTAAATCATCGGGTAAATCCCGCATCGAGATGAGGCGTGATTCATAAGCACTCAATTGCTCACTGTTTGGTAATTCACCGTACAGGAGCATGTAGGCCACTTCTTCAAACTTAGCATTTGCGGCTAAGTCATCGATGCCATAACCGCGATAGGTTAATCCAGCCCCTTCTTTACCTACGGTACAGAGTGCTGTTTCACCCGCTGATTGACCACGGAGGCCAGCGCCACTGAGTTTTTTGTCTGTCATTATGGTGTCCGTCCTTACTAGTTTGAATTATTGTCTGAGAACAGCTCATCCAGTTTCTGTTCGTACTCGTGGTATCCGAGGTAGTGATAAAGTTCTTCCCGGGTTTGCATAGTCTCAATCACGCTCTCTTGTGAACCATTTTGTCTCAGGGATTTGTATACATTTAAGGCAGCGAGATTCATTGCTCTGAATGCTGATAGTGGGTACAACGCCATAGAAATACCCACCGATGCCAATTGTTCAGTTGTATAACAGGGTGTTGCGCCAAACTCTGTGATATTTGCCAGCACGGGTACATTCACTGCTTCTACGACCCTCGTATACATTTCGAGATCAGTCATAGCTTCAGCAAAAATAGCGTCAGCGCCCGCCGCTTCACATAAAACTGCTCGCTCGATAACCTCATCCATACCGACTACAGCAAGTGCATCGGTGCGCGCCATAATAATGAAATCATCATCAGTCTTAGCATCAACTGCTGCTTTAACTCGATCTCGCATCTCGGCACGTGAAATAATCTCTTTGTTAGGCCTATGTCCACAACGTTTTTGAGCGACTTGGTCTTCGATATGTACACCGGCGGCACCTGCTTTAATCATTTCTTTTACAGATCGCGCAATATTAAACGCACCGCCCCAGCCCGTATCAATGTCGACTAACATCGGCAAAGTGCTCGCTGCAGTGATGCGTCTTACATCTTCGAGTACATCATTCAATGAGGTCATACCAAGGTCTGGCAAACCATAGGAGGCATTAGCTACACCAGCACCCGAGAGGTAAATTGCTTTATAGCCTTCAGATTCCGCCATAATAGCGGTGTAGGCATTAATAGTACCCACCATTTGAAGTGGATGTTCATCGGCTAAAGCCTGCCTAAATTTTTTTCCGGCACTTCCCATGAGTATTCCTAAGTCTAAAAATTCTGGGCAAGTATACAGAAATTGACATAGGTAAATATCAACTTAGTCTAATGGGGAGTATTAGCATAACTTATAGATTCAATGCACCTATCAGATTCTAAATAGGTGATCTATTCAAATCGGATGATGCAGAATCGATGAGGATGCTCAATTCTGAATAGGTTTTAGCAGTAGGATATTGAGGAAATTCTGCTATCACGTTATCTGGAGCACGAAATAGAAAACCCGCATCCGCTTCCTCTAACATGCTGGTATCGTTATAAGAATCGCCAGCAGCGATCACTTTATAGTTTAGATTATGAAACGCCTGAATCGACTTTTTTTTAGGATCCGGTTGGCGCAATTGGTAATCTTTAATGACGCCATCCTGATCAATTATCAATTTATGACAAAAGAGGGTCGGCCAATTAAGTTGAGCCATAAAAGGTTTCCCAAACTCATAGAAGGTGTCAGAAAGAATAATAAGCTGGTATCGCGCGCGGAGACTATCTAGAAACTCTAGAGCACCTTCCATGGGTTCAAGTGTCGATATCACTGATTGAATATCAGCAAGTTTTAGTTTGTGTTCTGCAAGTATGTCCAGTCTTTGTTTCATCAACACGTCATAATCAGGAATATCGCGGGTTGTCGCCATTAAAGATTCAATTCCCGTTTTCTCTGCAAAAGCGATCCAAATTTCAGGAATTAAAACGCCTTCTAAATCCAAACAAACAAGATCCATCTCTATTCTTTTCCTTCATCTATGCTCAAATAATGTTTCACGGGGAACATTATTACCCTTGTTTTATAGGGCAAAAACCTATATTGACATATCAAGCCAATGTCTAATTCCATTATTCTACTTCATCCATTTTCTTAAAATCAAAAATATCAAGTTTGGTTCAGGAAGAGGACCGCGTCGAAACGGTTTCTATGAAAAAGCTAAAATTGGCTTCAAAGACCAATGAACTTTTCAGAAATTTTAATGTGACGGTAATTGAATAGAGTTGAAAAGTGCATCGAGTTCTGCACGGTTGTGTTTTTCAAATGCCTGATCAACAACTTCTTTTGTCAAGTGCGGGGCAAACAATTCGATAAACTCATACATATAGCCCCTTATAAAGGTACCCCGACGACAACCTATCATGGTAGTACTGCTTTCAAATAAATGGCTTGCATTGATGGCGATTAAATCATCATC
Source organism: Pseudomonadales bacterium (assembly GCA_016763855.1). Taxonomy (GTDB): domain Bacteria; phylum Pseudomonadota; class Gammaproteobacteria; order Pseudomonadales; family Azotimanducaceae; genus JAHRVQ01. The sequence goes on along the minus strand of JAESSY010000057.1, from coordinate 1,396 downwards.
AATGAGTTCATCATGGGCCATATCGGCAATAATACCGATTCCTAGGCCTAAACGAACATAGGTCTTTATGACATCTGCGTCCGACGCTGTAAAAACAACTTTTGGTGCAAGTCCTTTGTGTATAAAGGCTTCATCTAACTTCGATCTACCAGTAAATCCAAAAACATAGGTAACAATTGGATACTCAGCGACATCCTCAAGGCTAATTTGCTTCTTCTGCGTCAAAGGATGGTCTTTTTCGACGACAATGCTTCGATTCCATCGATAACAGGGCATCATGATCAAATCACTAAATAAATCTAGGCCTTCAGTTGCTATAGCGAAATCTACGGCGCCTTCTGCAGCCATTTCTGATATTTGAATTGGCGTTCCCTGATGCATATGCAAGGACACTTCTGGGTACTTAGCAATAAAATTATTGATGACACCAGGCAATGCATAACGTGCTTGTGTATGAGTGGTTGCAATGGATAAACTGCCTTTCTTCTCATTGCTGAATTCTTGAGCAACTTGTTTGATGCTCTCAGTCTTACGCAGTATTTCTCCTGCTTTTTCAATGATGGTTTGTCCAGCAGGCGTAATACGGGTAAGGTGTTTTCCACTTCGAGAAAAAATCTCCACTCCGAGTTCGTCTTCTAACAGTCGAATTTGTTTACTAATCCCTGGCTGAGAGGTATACAAACTCTGTGCCGTCGCTGAAACATTCAGGTCATGATGGGCTACTTCCCATATGTATCTAAGCTGTTGAAGCTTCATGACTGCGCTCTCCTTAGGCCGTCAACAATATTCAATTTTCGTCTAAAAAAAATTGTAACTATTCTTTTACTCTCTAATGCAGAATAGGCACATTCCCTACATTTTACAACTTATACCGTAGACTTATCTTGAACTCTAATAGCGAGACCGGTCTAGATAAGTAAAATGAACTAATATCTTTAAGCTAGCTTTCATTTGTCACACCATGAACAACATGACCTGTGGGAACAACTTGGCTCGCATAAAGACAATGTTCAGCTTGATCATCAAAAAAGACATCTGCTCCATAAGCCTTTAAAAACTCGCTCTTCCTCATTCCACCAAGAAACAGGGATTCATCAACCCGAACATTCCAACTACGTAATGTTTTAATCACACGTTCATGTGTTGGCGCTGAACGAGCAGTGACGAGCGCAGTTCTAATGGGACAGTTGTCCTTGGGAAACTCTGCTTGTAAGGCATGCAGTGCTGATAGAAAGGGCTTAAATGGTCCTCCCGATAGAGGTTGATTAGCTGCAAGCTGCTCACTCTGCATAAATGCATCCAAACCCTTATCCTGATAGATTTTTTCTGCTTCGTCTGAAAAAAGGACAGCATCACCATCAAACGCAAACTTAAGCATATTTGATTGTTTTTCATT
>JAESSY010000056.1 GCA_016763855.1 Pseudomonadales bacterium | reverse complement strand
TCGGCGGTTTTTTTCTGATTAAACTGACTACTCGCGAGTGCATTTTTTATGAGTCCTACTTCATAGTCGTGCACTGACTTCCTGAAATCAATTGGAAAATCGCTGACAACCGGAATTGAAGGCACGATGGAGCTGGTTTGTTTATTGGCGTCCGGTGAACTTGATACACTTAATGTTTCATTAGCTGGTAAGGGGCGAAAAGGCGAATCAAAAGGATCTAACGAGATGATATCTATGGCAGCATCAGGATCTTGATTCCTGTAAACGCTTCTTTCAACGGTATTTTTTAGCTCTCTAACATTCCCTGGCCAGTGATAAGATCTCAGTACTTTTCTGGCGCCTCGACTGAAACCAGGAAAATAATCTCTACCTAAATCAACCGCCATGGCTACGGCAAAGTGTTCTGCAAGTTGGAGAATATCATCGGGTCTTACCCTGAGAGGTGGTAAAGTGATAACGTCAAATGCGAGGCGGTCTAAGAGATCCTCACGGAACTTCCCTTTCCTTGCCAAGGTAGGTAAATCTTCATTCGTCGCTGCAATTAGTCTGATATCTGTAGAAATGGTTTTATTACCACCAACGCGTTCAAACTCGCCATACTCGATAACACGTAGTAATTTTTCTTGTACCAATGGCGAAGTGTTGGAAAGCTCATCTAAAAATAAAGTCCCTTTGTCAGCACGTTCAAATCTTCCATGATGGGTTTTTTGAGCGCCGGTAAATGAACCTGCTTCGTGACCAAACAATTCTGTTTCCATCAGGGATTCGCTGATTGCAGCGCAGTTCATTTTGATGAATTCCTGATCCCATCGTTTTGATAAATAATGCAATCTAGCCGCGATAAGTTCTTTCCCCGTACCTCTTTCTCCAACGATGAGAACAGGCTTATTTAAGGGTGCGATTTGAGAGGTGAGCTCTAGGACTTCGAGAAAGGCGGGAGATTCTCCAATGAGTCTTTCAGTGTGCTGATTCTCTCTCATTTTAATGTCTCAATTGGGTCAGAATACTAATTGTTAGCGGGATTCGCTATTAAGTGTGAGATTGATTATCTGAATATTTTCCCTGTAATGCAAGATTTGAGAAAAAGTCTTTGTATTACAGTGGTATAAGAGAAAATGGGATGTTGGCATGGATGTTGGATACAACATGAGGGGACATGACATGATTAACGAGTACGCTGCTAAGTCCGAGCGATAAACAAGCCGAAGGCAAAGAGGCCAAGACAATGAGTATTTTTTCAAGATTTTCCGAGATCATTAACGCAAACATCAATTCCATTTTGGATAAAGCAGAAGACCCTGAGAAAATGGTCCGCCTTATTGTTCAAGAGATGGAAGAAACGCTTGTTGAGGTAAGAACACAGTCTGCAAAACTTATTGCGGATAAAAAAGAGCTAGGTCGTCGCGCGAGGCGGATGGAAAAAGAAGCAGATGATTGGGAGCGCAAAGCCGAAATTGCGCTTTCGAAAGAAAGAGAAGATTTGGCGTGAGCTGCCCTAAAAGAGAAAACCACTGCTCTGGAAGAAGTCAGCTTAGTTACCTCTGATCTTGAACAGATTGAAATGAATCTACAAAAACTTTCTGATGATATCGGTCAATTACAGCAAAAACTCAATGATGCCAAAGCACGTCAAAAGGCATTGATCTTACGGGGTAAAACAGCCAAATCGAGAATCGGCGTAAAGCGTCAAATTCATGATGTGGATATAGAAGGCGCGATGGGTCGTTTTGAGCGATACGAGAATCGCATCGATTTGTTAGAAGGCGAAATTGAAAGCTATGATTTGGGTCAGAGAAATCTTGCAGATGAAATTGCTGACCTGGAGTCCGACGAGAAAGTTGATGAAGAGTTGGAAAAGCTTAAAGCCAGAATGAGTTCAACTTCGATTGTTCAAGAGACTGGTAAAGAGACCAGTGAAGATACCGGCAAATAAGTACAGCATTTTAATATTTTGGAAAAGGATTGAGTTATGGGATGGGAGATCGTGATATTTGTACCTGTCATTTTATTCATGGTTGTCGTTGCACCTATCTGGATTGTGCTCCATTACCGGTCAGCTTCAAAGACCGCAGATGGATTAAGTTCAGGAGAGCGGGGCGAGCTTGAAGATATGATAGAAGTTGCCAACAATATGGCAGAGAGGATTGAAAATCTTGAATCCATTCTGGATGTTGAAAGTCCAGATTGGAGGAGTGACAAAAAAGATATTAGAAACCAGGCTTAGGCACACAGCTAAGACCAGGTATAAGGGGAATGAATGTGAGTAGGTCGGATAGAGAACGACGAGAGGCTGAAAAGGCTGCACGGCGATCGAGAAGATTAGCAGATAGAGCAGAATTACGAGCACAGAGAAAAGGAGAACAAGCCCAAGAAGCAGCATTGAGGGCTGATAGATTGGCCGAACGTGCTAACCGTAAAAGTGAAAATAATCGAAGACCTAGTGATAGATATCGGGATTCATCGATTGAAGATTTAGTCGATGATGTGACCGAAAAATGGTCGCGAAAGGCCAGTGAATGGTTAGATGGGCAATCTCAAAAGATGTTCGACGATGGAGACAGTCTTTCCAATGGCCGTTCCCATCGATACTCAAACAGTCCTGAAGAAAAAGTGACAGAAGAACCTGAAAGCGATACTGAGAGGAGTCGCAGGCGAAGTGGCTATTCCAAATCTTCTGTTAGAAGAACAAAAAGGCGAGTGGCTAGGATAAAAAGCGGTAAACGTCGTAATAGAAAACGATCGGGCCATGGTCTTTACCGCGATACCCGAAACAGTAAAATCTGTGGTGTTTGTGCGGGCAGCGCTGAATATCTTGGGCTCGAAATTTGGCAAGTCAGAGTCTGTGCGGTTCTTGGCCTGATATTTGTTCCTAGTCTGGCCGTACCAGCTTATTTTATTACCTGGTTTTTGATGGATGAAAAACCTTACTACCGAGAGGCGACAGAAAGATACGATCTAGCCCATTACACTGACAGCGCAATAAGTCCTATGCGTAAGCGTAAGGCAGAAAATAGAGCCAAGACACCTCAAATGTCGAATGTACACGCATTAAGTATTGCCAAGCAAAAATTTTCTAATATTGAAGAACATTTGAGAGATATGGAATCCCATGTGACTTCTTCTCAATTTGAATTGAGGAGAGAATTTAAAAAAATAGCGGGAGGAGAATGATGCGAGTAGTTCGTCAGTTAGCAAGCTTCGATAAATTAATGTTTCGAGGGCCCGGTGAACTTAAGATCACGCAATGTGATCAGGAAAGCTTGAGTATTACTGCACCAGATTATGTTTTAGGCAATATCGTTAGCATGCTAGAAGGTGGTGAGCTCAATCTGGGTTATCGAGATACTCGAATCATCAATCTTTGTGCTTATCGCGAAGAGATTATTTACGACTTAAGGCTGAAAGACCTGAAGCAACTGACATTAATCGGTAATGGTAAGATTGATATTCCTGATTTGGACAATGATCAATTCAAAATTATATTAAAGGGCTCCGGTGAAATTCACATGGGCCATCTCACAGCCGATGATCTTAAAATTGATAGTTCTGGATCTGGCAGTATTTACATCGGCGGGGACGTTGAGATGCAGACAATTGCCCTGACAGGTTCAGGAAGCTTCATGGGTGAGGACCTAGTCAGTGATTTCGCCCATGTCGCCATAATGGGTTCAGGCCTTGTGAAGCTATCGGTTAGCGAACACTTGAGTGTGAAGATAACCGGTAACGGGCATGTGAGCTATACAGGTTTTCCTGAAATCCAAAAGCTGATTTCGGGGTCCGGCACCTTAAAGAGAAATCGAATTATAAAAAGTCAATTGTGCAGAGGCAACAACCATGGGTAATATCGTAATTCAGCTAATGCCACTTTTCATCATTTTTATTATTGGTCAAGTCGTTGTAAATATTATAAGGGCTTCTAAAAGCGGTGTGAAAACTAAAGTAATTCAGGAAAAGTTCGCTGCTTTTGAAGATGATCTAGCCTTGCTTGAGCAAGACTTGGACGATACCAGGCAACGAATTGAAGTGCTCGAAAAAATTGCCACTGACGAGAAGAGAGACTTAAACCGGAAGATTGATGGCCTAGGGAACGTCTGATTAAGTGGATATTTTCGTCAGGGCAAGGAAGGAGTAAACGGAGAAAAGTGATTAATATGCTGTACATTAAGCACTTTTTGGAGTTTTCGCCTGACGCCACCATGGCGAAAATATCCACTTAATCAGACGTTCCCTAGGTACTGGCTAAATATACTCTGGAAAAGAAGACATAAGTAATAAGGTCTTTTTCTTCGTTATTAATCAACTCGAACTTATCTTCTGAATAGTCAGAGATTGTCTTAGCCCAGAATTGTACTGCACTTTGATTTTTAAGCATAATTGAAACCTTCCATTGTGATGGAAACAGATCCCACAATTTTACAGCCACTTGCTGGCCATTTCCTCGGCGTCGATGACTGTCAATAATGTAAAATTCAGCAAGCTCCATTGTTTCATTTCTAAAAGCTGGATCTCTATCCTTTCGAACCAAGGCAAAACCACAGATCTTTCCACTTTGTTTGAAAAAATATGGATGGCGATCGGGATCCTGCCAATAATAATTAAGATAGGGGTAAGGATATCGTCCCGAAGCGTCTTTCTCTTGATGGTTAAAGTTTGAAAATTCTTTGAGATAATTTTGTAGTAGTCGGTCGAGGATAGGTCGATCAGCCTGAATCACTTCTTCAAGTATCAGATTTTTATTAGTTTCACTATCAGCCATTGGGATTTTCTATAGCTGGGAAGCGATCTGGGTAGTTTGTAAAAACACCATCTACGCCCATTTTCTTTAGATTTTCCATGTCTATCTTTTGATTCACGGTATAAACAAAAACTTTAAGTCCTTTATCATGTGCTTCTTTAATTACGGATTGTGTGATTAGCTTGGACGATAAATTTAGCGAATGCGCTCCTAGCTTTTGAGTACGCTCGAAATAATCATCAACTTCTTTAAAGAACAATGCGCCTCTAGGATAAATCCTATCACCCAGCGCCAGCTCTCGATGGCTAAAGGAAGAGAGTAAGAATTCAGAAGCATCCCATCCACGGGCGCAAAATTCGTTCAGCAAGGCGCATACGGGCTGCGCAGTGTTAGGTCCTTTTAGTTCAATATTGATCCCTGCACGATGATCAACAAGTGTGATAACTTCTCTCAGTGTTGGAATCTGTTCATTTTCTCCTGCATCAAGTGACCTCAAATAGTCTAAGCTCGATTCCATTACTGAGCCGGTACCATTAGTCGTTCGGTCTACATCATCATCGTGAATGACAATAAGTTCGCCTTCGACGACATAAACGTCCAGTTCTATCCAGGGACATCCCATTTCGATAGCCAGATTAAAGGCCTTTAGTGTATTTTCAGGCGCATGGCCAGAAGCGCCGCGGTGGCCTATACAAATAAAGCTGGATTGCGTCATATCCAAAGTAATTCCAAAAATCTCCCAAGAAGATAGCGAGGATAAGTGATATACAGATCAATTACTCGTACAATTGCGTTACTAGAATATAATAGATGTACCCATGAATCCAAAATCACCAAGATGAGTTATCAAGTACTAGCCAGAAAATATCGACCGAGCAACTTTCAAGAGCTGAAAGGGCAGGAGCATGTCCTGCGCGCATTGGTTAATGCTTTAGATAATAATCGCTTGCACCATGCCTATCTTTTTACTGGTACCAGGGGGGTGGGTAAAACGACTATTGCGCGTATTTTAGCAAAATGCCTCAATTGTGAAGAAGGGGTGTCTTCAATGCCTTGCGGGGAATGTAGTACCTGTATCGAGATATCAGAAGGAAGAAGTATCGATCTTATTGAATATGATGCTGCTTCTCGTACAAAGGTCGAAGATACGCGGGAGATCCTAGACAATGTTCAATATATGCCAACTAGGAATCGCTTCAAGATCTATTTAATTGACGAAGTTCATATGCTTTCAAATAGCAGTTTTAATGCACTTCTCAAGACTTTAGAAGAGCCGCCAGAACATGTGAAATTCCTGTTAGCGACAACAGATCCAAAGAAGCTCCCCATTACGGTTTTATCACGTTGTCTGCAATTCAATCTTAAGAATATCACCCCTGAATTGATCGTCAACTATTTGGATCTCATTCTGAAGAAGGAGGCGATAAGTTTCGATGAAGCCGCGCTCTGGCAATTGGGGCGAGCCGCTGATGGAAGCATGCGTGATGCGCTTAGTTTAACGGACCAAGCGATTTCCTTCGGTAATAATTCTGTCAACGATAATGATGTAAAAACGATGCTGGGAAGCATGGATCAAAATGAAATTTACAGCCTAATTCAATGTCTTATCGAGAAAGATGCCGCTGGCCTGTTGCAGAAGGTGCAGAGTTTAGCTTCATTTGCCCCGGATTATTCGTATCTACTTTCGGAATTCTTAAGTGTACTCCATAGAATTGCTGTGGTTCAGGCGGTACCCGATGGGATTGATAATAGCCAAGGAGATAAAACGCTAGTCGCAACTCTCGCAGACACGATGAGCCGAGAAGATGTCCAGCTCTTTTATCAAATTGGTTTGATCGGGCAACGTGACCTTCCTTTTTCTCCCGAACCAAGAACCGGATTTGAAATGGTTTTGCTTCGGATGCTGGCCTTTACACCGAAGCCCACTGAGGTCCGCGCATCCGATACTTCGGGGGCTGCATCGAAAAAAAAAACACCTGAACCTATAGATAGCAGCAACACTGAAATTAAGCCACAGATTGAGGCTCACACAAAGCTGAGAGCGATTTCCTCTGTAGAAAAAACGATCCAAAAGGATGTCGGTAGAAATTCTGAAAGTCAGCTTAAACCGGCACTAAAGGATTCGCCTGTAGCTGAAGCAAGTACGCTTAAGCCAAAAGCAGATATTTCATCTGCAGTGTCGGAAAAGGATAAAAGCGCCCCTGTTAGAGCTGAGGGCATTAGTACTGAAGGTGTTATAACTAAAGTTGCTAGTACTGAGTTGGTCACGGAGAATTGGACAAATATTATCTCGCAGCTTAATTTGTCTGGGGTTACGCTCTCATTAGCTAAAAATTGCGTTGTTGAGCACCTTTCCGAAAAAATATGGGGGCTCGTTTTGAATCAGCATCATGCGAGTTTGTGGAATAAGAACCATGAGCAGAGAATGACTGCTGCCCTAGCTAAGCACCTTGGAAAAGAAATAAAAATTAAGGTCGAAATTGGTGAAGCTAAAACAGAAACACCTGCGGAAGCTGAGCTCCGATTAATGAAACAGGCAAAAGTAAATGCCGTTGAGCTGATTAATAATGATCTGAATATTAAAAAGATTATCAGTAAGTTTGATGGGCAGCTTGAACATGAATCGATAAAGGTTCGATAAAAAATTGTTTTGATTGAAAATGTGAGGAGAGGGTATGGCATTTGAAGGTGGCTTGGGCGATATCATGAAGCAGGCTCAACAGATGCAGGAAAAAGTGCAATCTATGCAGGATGAGCTGGCTAATACTGAAGTCAAAGGAGAATCTGGTGCAGGTTTAGTCACGATCATCATGACGGGTCGTCACGATGTGAAACGCGTTGAGATAGATGATAGTTTGTTTAAAGAAACAAAAGATGTGATGGAGGATTTAATTGCCTCTGCGATGAATGATGCGGTGAGACGTGTTGAAGCCAATCAAAAGGAAAAGATGTCAAATTTGACAGGAGGGATACCCATGCCCCCTGGTTTCAAATTGCCTTTCTAAAACTATTCGTGAATGATCAGACTATAATAGACGACCTTATTGAAGCCTTGAGATGCCTCCCCGGTATTGGTCCTAAATCTGCCCAGCGTATGGTGATGCATTTGCTAGAACGAGATAGAAAAGGGGCAGTAAATTTGGCAGTCAAATTACAAGGGGCAATGGATCTTATAAAGCACTGCGCAAAATGTCGAAATTTTACCGAAGAGGTACTTTGTCAAATTTGTAAATCCACAAGCCGAGATACATCGCAGTTATGCATTGTAGAGAACCCAGGAGATGTTTTTGCCATAGAACAAACAGGTCACTACCGCGGATTGTACTTTGTTTTAATGGGTGCTTTGTCGCCTATCGACGGTATTGGTCCAGAGGAAATTGGCCTAGACGCGTTAATATCCAGATGTGATGCTGAAGTTAAAGAAGTTATTCTCGCGGTGAGTTCATCTGTTGAAGGAGAAGCTACTGCTCACTATATTTCTGAAATGTTAAGAGACTTGGATGTAAGCTTATCAAGAATTGCTCAGGGTATTCCTCTTGGCGGTGAACTAGAATCTGTTGATGGCGGTACACTGTCTCACGCTATCAACGGGCGGAAAACCATCTAGACTATTCATTAAACTATGTACGAGACCATTTATTAAACTATGTACGAAACTATTTACGACACTACCCGACTAGAAGAAGTGATCAGGGAGTGCCAGAAAAAATCCGTTATTGCCATGGATACCGAATTTATGCGGACAAGTACTTATTATCCAATACTAGGGCTTGTACAAATTTTTGATGGTACTAAATGTTATCTAATAGATCCTCTGCAAATTGATGACCTTTCTTGTCTTGCTCAGTTGTTAGAAGATCAATCTGTTCTCAAAGTTTTACACGCCTGTTCTGAAGATATGGAAGTGTTTCAGTATGCTCTGGGTGTAACGCCAAGCCCTACTTTCGATTCCCAAATCGCCGCAGCTATTTTGGGGGTGGGATTCTCCATGAGTTATCAAAAGTTGGTGGAACACTACCTGTCAGTTCAAATTTCAAAGGAACAAACAAGATCTGATTGGTTGAGGCGTCCTTTGTCAGCCCCCCAATTGGAATATGCAGCGATTGATGTCATACACTTGTACACAGTTTTCGAAAAGCAAAAAAATGACTTGGATACTCGCTCAAGAATGCCTTGGGTGACTGCAGATTGTGAGTCTCTGCCCAGTAAAATACCTACCTTAGTGATGCCGGAAGAGTACTATTTAAAAGTGAAAAATACGGCAAAATTGAACCGCCCTCAACTCAATTTACTTCGACTCATTTGTGCCTGGCGCGAAAGAAAAGCTCGTCTGCTCAATGTACCCAGAAATCGTGTCGTTGAGGAAAAATCGTTATTCTTGTTCGCGTTACATAACCCAAGTACGCTTTCGGATATTCAAGATGCAGGTATTTTTACATCGAAACAAATGAGACGATATGCTGAAGAGTTTAGGAATATTATTGATGCCGCAGCAGATATGTCTGAAGAAAATTATCCACCTAGTCAAGAAAAATCTAGAACGCCTGTGAATAGTCAAACTTTAAAGATGCTAAAGGCCGTAGTGGAAAAGAAAGCCCTTACGCTAAATATTGCTCAAGAAGTTCTTGTAAAGCGCAGAGATATAGAACAGCTACTGCGATCAATTGATAATCGAGGCCACTACGTACTTCCCAGCGCTTTAAAAGGTTGGCGAGAAGAGGTCATTGGTCGGTCATTGTTGGAAGCACTGAGAAATTGATGACCAATGATGATTAGCCAATAAAAAAATAGGAAGGAAAAGAAATTGAAAAGGAAAGAAAATTGATTTTATGTGATGTGTATAAAAGCCAATCAAAGTCAGAAGTCTACATTTATGTTGATAAAGTAGATGGTTTGTCTCGTGTTCCTGAATCACTTCTTAAGGAATTTGAGGGCCCTGTAATTTGCTTCTCCTTTAAATTGACACATGATAGAAAACTTAGCCGTGAAGATAGCCGTAAGGTTATTGAAAACCTAAAGTGTCAAGGTTATCACTTGCAAATGCCACCGCTAGTAAGGGGTTTGTTAGGCAAAAATCATGCAACCTAAGTGGGGAACTTATTGAAATTTTGGGAAGAAAAGTCACTTAGTGAAATGAATGCTGAGGAATGGGAAAGCCTTTGTGACGGATGTGCACGTTGCTGTTTGCACAAGCTAGAAGATGATGAAACCGGAAAGGTTTTCTACACTTCCATTGTCTGTCATTTGCTTGATCAGGATAGCTGCAGCTGCAGCGATTACCCGAATCGAAATAAGAATGTACCTAGTTGCGTACATTTGACAATAGAAAATATTGACGAGTTTCATTGGTTGCCCGATACCTGTGCTTACAGATTGATGTCAGAAGAGAAACCATTAGCTTCATGGCATCCTTTAGTTTCTGGTCGAAAGGGAAGCGTGGTCGAAGCAGATATTTCTGTCACGGGAAAGGTCGTCAGTGAAAGCTTTGTCCATCCCGATGCATTTGAGGAGTATGTCATCCGTTGGGTCGGACAGAATGAGGAGGTGCTCGAATAGTGGATTTTGGGGGTTCATATCAGTACTTATTTGCTTGGATTATTTATATTCTCGCCGGTGCAGGGGCATGTGTATTCTGGTGGAAGATAACATCATTCATTAATAGAAGAGTATGGCGAGATCTGCTTCGAGGCATGGGCGTAGTTTTGATATTTACGCCTTGGTACGTGGGTGAATATACAGAATTTTATGCTCCAGCTATCGTAGTACTTCTCATGGATCTCTTGCTTGAAGGTGTCAAAAATGGAATGAGAGGCGGTGTAGCGCTCTTGGTAAGCACCTTTCTAATGCTACTCGTTTTAAGTGTGAGGCAGTTCCTCCATACCTTACCTCGTAAGATATAAGGGTTTCTGCAAAAGGTCATATGCCATCTATACTTTTAGAGAATGTGTTATAAAGTTGAAGATTGATGTTCCTGCGTCGCATAATTCTAATTCTCTTAGCTAGTCTGATCGGAACGATTGGCTTTATTGGAGCTGTTGGCACAACTGGAGCTGCTAAAACGATAAAGCCGGAAGAATCGGGAAAAAATATTCGCTTGATTATTGACATTTCTGGGAGTATGAAAAAAAATGATCCTCAGAATTTAAGAATTCCCGCTGTTAACCTCCTAGTCAATATTTTACCTAAAGGTACTCACGCAGGCGTATGGACTTTCGGTCAATATGTTAATGATCTAATTCCCTTTCAGAAAGTTAACCAAACTTGGAAAAAAACGCGCTTAGGGAAAGTAACAAAATAAATTCATCTGGTCTCTACACAAACATTGGTACGGCATTAGAAAATTCCCTCCTTTCTGCACCCGCAAGTGGTACAGCAATATTGTTGACTGATGGTATGGTGGATATTAGTAAGGATCCTAAAGTAAACGAAGTTGAAAGGATGCGAATTATTGAAGAGCTGATACCTCAGTTAATCAGGTCCGATGCAGTGGTTCATACGGTAGCATTGTCACGAAATGCGGATGCAGACTTACTACAGAAAATTGCGCTTAGTACAGGGGGTTTTTTCGAAGTTGCGCTTACCCCGGATGATTTGACGAGAATCTTTCTTAGAATGTTTGACGACGCGGTAAGGCAAGATCAATTGCCATTGATTGGCGGGGAGTTTGATGTAGATTCGTCGATTGAAGAATTCACACTTTTGGTTTTTGTGGAGCCTGGTTCTACTCCGATACAATTACGTTCTCCGGACAACAACTACTATTTGTCCACTAGCCATCCATCAGACATCACGTGGTACCGTGATATTGGATTTGAATTAATTACAATTAGGCATCCTGTTGAAGGAAGTTGGAAGGTCTTTTCTGATGATGATCCACAAAATAGAGTCACCATCTTAAGTGACTTAAGGCTGGAGGTGTCTAATTTAGAGAATACTATTGAAGCATCTGATACGCCCAAGGTTCAGGCTTACTTTGTACAAGAGGGTCAGATCATTATGGATAAAATATTTCTTGACCTTATGGATGTTCAATTGGTGGTTACGAATCCCTCTGGGGAGCTTTTAGCAAAGAGAATCACGCAATATGAGAAAGGTGTTTTTACAAGCAATCTTGATGTTTTTGATGAACCTGGTCGCTATCTTGTTAGGGTTAGTGTCGACGGTAGAACTTTTAAAAGAGAAATAGTTCAAGAAGCAAATTATCAACCGAAAATAAAATTGGTATTCATTGAGAGCGAGCGACTTCTAAAATTTACGCCTATTTCAGAATTGCTAAAGTCTCCAGAACTTAAAGTGATGGTTACCCTGACGGATAAAAATGGCAAAAGGAAGTTTATTCCCCTAGCCTTAAACGAAGCGGGAGCGTGGGAGGGCTCGTTAAACGATTTTACTGATGGTCATTATAAAGCCGAAATGTTGGTGAAAGGAAATACCTTATCTGGACGCGTTATCAATTTAACTTCTGTCGTTCAGAAGATTGAGCTTGAAAGTTTGAGTGTAGAAGGTCTGAGTATTGAGGAGAACTCAGAAACCATCGAAGCTGTCCACATAGAAGTTCCGCGTTGGTGGGAAGACTACCTTGCGATGATATTGATTGTATTTGGCAATGTATTTGTTCTTGGGGTAGGAGCTTGGCTGTTTATCCGTCGAAAGAAGGATGAGATTGAAGATCCGCACTTGGAAGATGAAGAATTTATAGAAGATGAAAAAGATAACTTAGAAGAAAGCGAGAACGAAGCGGAGATTATCCATGAGGATGAATTGACCAAACCGAAACAAGGTGAGGGCATATCGGATATTGTTGATGCATGGGGAGACGATCTTTCAGAAGAACCTGAGACTATAGCAAGCACTGTAGAAAGTGACATTCCAATCGATTCGGAGAATCAGGATTCAGAAGATGAACTTGCTAAAACGATTGTCTTGAAAGATAAACCACCTGAATAGTTGAAACGACCTATGAATGATTGTGGTTGCCGTGTCCAAAAGACATGGCTTGTTATCTATAAGTTATTGTTTTATAAAAATAAAAATAAATTCTCTTCCTCGAAAAATATGACTGCCTAGAGAGGAAGGTACCGTTTCCTCGACATGTTAGTTGAGGCAACTTGATATGTCGTCCTCAGCAAATTACAGTGTGACTGATTTCCCCTGCCCATTTGGTTCCCATAAAGGTTTTATTTATTTATGAAGTTTTCCAGTACCAGTACTTATATTGCAACAGAAGAACTACAGATGGCAGTCAACGCTGCCGTGACCCTTGAAAGACCATTGTTAATTAAGGGAGAACCCGGTACCGGAAAACCGATGTTAGCGGAAGAAATCGCAAATTCCCTCGGTATGGAGTTGATTTCTTGGCACATTAAATCAACAACGAAAGCCCAGCAAGGACTTTATGAATATGATGCCGTATCTCGTTTAAGAGACTCTCAATTGGGTGATGAACGTGTCCATGATATCAATAATTACATTGCCAAAGGCAAGCTCTGGGAAGCATTTGAGGCGGACAAAAAAGTTGTCTTGTTGATTGATGAAATCGATAAAGCGGATATCGAATTTCCGAATGATTTGTTGCTTGAACTCGATAAGATGCAGTTCGATGTTTATGAGACAGGTGAGACGATTACTGCGAAAATTCGTCCGGTGATTCTGATAACCAGTAATAATGAAAAAGAGTTACCCGATGCATTTTTGAGAAGATGCTTTTTTCACTACATTCAGTTTCCCGACCGCGATACAATGAAGGACATTGTCGAAGTTCACTATCCCAATATCAAACTAGATTTAGTGAAAGAAGCGATGGAAATATTTTTTGATGTCAGAAAAGTACCGGGATTGAAAAAGAAACCCTCAACCTCTGAACTGATTGACTGGTTAAAATTGTTGATGGCAGATGATATCCCGGATGAAATATTAAAGAATCGAGATACCTCCAAGGCTATTCCTCCTCTCTATGGTGCTCTTATTAAAAATGAACAGGATGTGCAACTTCTTGAAAGATTAGCGTTTATGAACCGCAGGCAAAATAATCAAAATAATAGTGGTGGTCCTCAACGGAGCTAGCGCTATGTTAATCAATTTTTTCTTCGCTCTGAAAAATGCAAAAATCCCGGTTTCGATTACGGAATTGCTACATCTGCTTGAAGTTCTCAAAGCCAATTTAGTCTATGCTGACGTAGATAAGTTTTACTACTTAAGTAGAATGGCGCTAGTAAAAGATGAGCGCCACTTTGATAAATTTGATCGTGCTTTTGGAACCTATTTTAAGGGACTCGAAGATTTAAGCTCCATGATTGCCTCAATGTTACCCGATGAATTTCTTCGTCGAGAGTTCGAAAAAAATCTAACACCGGAAGAATTAGAAAAAATTAAATCTCTCGGTGGCCTAGAAAAAATGATTGAAGAATTTAAACGCCAAATAGAAGAAGCTGCGAGAAGCCAAGAAAAACAAGGAGAGGGGAAAGACAAGGACAAAGAAGGTAAGGGTGAAAACGGTCGTGGTAGGGAAGGACGCGAACGAAAAGGTAAAAAAAGGCGCGGACAACGTACCTGGGACAAACGTGATTACAAATCCTATGACGACAATGTAGAGCTCGGTACTAGAGGAATGAAAATTTCTCTTCGAAGATTGAGAAAGCTTGCTCGAACCGGCGCGGAAGACGAATTTGATATTAATACAACTATCGACAAGACAGCTAAAAATGGTGGTTTGTTAGATATTGTCATGCGCCCCGAAAGGCGAAATACCGTAAAGGTTTTACTCTTTTTAGACTATGGTGGCTCGATGGATGCCCACGTAAAAGTCTGTGAAGAACTTTTTTCAGCAGCACGTTCAGAATTTAAGCATCTTGAAACCTATTACTTTCATAACTTTATTTATGATGGCGTCTGGAAACAACACAACAGACGGATGAATGAAAGAATGGACACTTTTGATTTGCTCCATAAATACGCCCATGACTACAGGGTAATCATCGTCGGTGACGCAGCGATGGCGCCCTATGAAATAACTCATGCTGGTGGAAGCGTCGAACACTGGAATGAAGAAGCCGGTGCAATCTGGCTCCAAAGGTTGATGGATACTTTTGACAAGTTAATATGGATAAATCCAACGCCTTTAGATACATGGGAATATTCTAGCTCTGTGGCCTTAACCAAGAAATTGGTTGACGAACAGATGTACCCGCTTACAATTCGCGGTATAGAAGATGGAATGAATTTCTTGTCGAAATAGCCACGATGGCTTTAGATCATTCTAGGTGATCAGGTAAATCCTTGAATAACGTTGAATTCAACCAGCTTCTCGACAAGTGCATGATTCGGGATCGCTTTCGATTCCGAAAACGATTTAGACAGAATCGAAAGGATGTGGACAATCAGAAATTAGCCTCAAGTATTGAGGCTTCCACCATGCTGGTCGATCAGCGTCGACAACAAATCCCAAAGGTAAGTTACCCTGATATTCTTCCTGTGTCGCAAAGGGTCGAAGAGATCAAAAAAGCAATAGAATCTTCTCAGGTAGTGATTATTGCAGGTGAAACGGGTTCAGGTAAGACCACACAAATACCCAAAATCTGTCTTGAATTGGGGCGTGGTGTCCATGGTTTGATTGGACATACTCAACCTCGGCGCGTCGCTGCGCGTACCGTGGCCCATAGGATTGCTGAGGAGCTTAATGTTCCCTTCGGACAAAGTGTCGGCTATCAGGTTCGATTTACAGACAAAACCACTCCTTTAACCCACATTAAAGTCATGACAGATGGCATCCTGCTAGCTGAAACTCAAAGAGATCGACTTCTAGAACAGTATGACACAATCATTATTGATGAAGCGCATGAACGAAGCCTGAACATCGATTTCTTACTGGGTTATTTGAAGCGAATTTTACCAAGGCGTCCTGAGCTTAAACTCATTATTACCTCTGCAACGATTGATGTAGAGCGATTCTCAAAGCATTTTAGTCACGCGCCTGTCGTAGAAGTGTCAGGGCGAGCTTATGACGTAGAAGTGAAGTATCGCCCCTTGATATCAATGAGTAAGGCTGATGATTCTGATGAACTCATGTATCACGGGATATTGGAATCGCTTCAAGAAATTAGCGCCTCGGACAAAAGTTTCCAAACGCGAGGCGATGTTTTGATATTTTTATCGGGTGAGCGTGACATTAGAGAGCTTGCTCAACGCATTAGAAAATCTGATCTAAAAGGCTATGAAGTCTTACCGCTTTATTCACGACTCAGTGTTGCCGAACAAAACAGAGTTTTTCAAAAACATCAAAACAGGAGGATTGTTCTAGCGACAAATGTAGCTGAAACGTCATTAACTGTGCCGGGTATTCGATATGTCATTGATCCTGGGTTTGCGAGGATCTCCCGCTACAGTGTGCGATCTAAAGTTCAGCAGTTACCGATTGAACCTATATCTCAAGCGAGCGCCAACCAAAGAAAGGGACGTTGTGGTCGAGTAAGTGAAGGCGTTTGTATCAGGCTTTATTCAGAAGAAGATTTTTTGTCTCGTCCAGAATTTACCGCACCCGAAATCCTTAGAACCAATTTGGCTGCCGTTATTCTGCAGATGTTGACCCTAAATTTAGGTGACATTGCGCAGTTTCCTTTTCTTGAGAAACCAGAAAGGCGGCAAATCAATGATGGATATCAACTCCTATTTGAATTACGCGCAGTAGGTGAAAATAAGAAAATTAGTTTCTTAGGCAGAGAAATGGCGCGCTTACCCATCGACCTAAAACTAGCCAGGATGTTGTTGCAGGCGAATGTAGAAGGGTGTTTAACCGAAGTGTTGACGATTGTGAGTGTATTAGCGACACAAGATCCTAGAGAGCGGCCACACGAACACCAACAAGCTGCGGACGAGGCGCACAGAAGGCATTGGCATGAGCAATCAGACCTTATGACTTTAATTAATTTGTGGCAGTTTATAGAGTCTAATCGACAGGAACTGAACAACAATCAATTTCGAAAGTTTTGTCGTAAAAACTATCTATCCTATATGCGTATTCTTGAATGGCGGGAGAATCACAGGCAGTTACATCTGATGTGCAAAGAAATGAAACTAAAGGAGAATTCAACCCCTGGGGACTATGGTGCAATTCATAGAGCGATGTTGGCAGGTCTTGTGAGTAATATAGGTGAGAAAACCTTAGAGCGGGACTATTTGGGAACTCGAAATCGACGGCATTATATATTCCCCGGTTCCTCTCAATTCAAACGCATGCCTAAATGGATTATGTCTGTCGAATTAGTGGAGACAACCCGACTTTTTGGCAGAATGGTAGCTCAAATAGAGAGTGATTGGATTGAGCCTTTTGCAGAACATCTCGTAAAAAAAACCTACAATGAACCTTATTTTGATCCCAAGACTGGAAGAGTTTTAGCTTATGAAGAGGTCATGCTCTACGGTGTTGTCATTGTAAAAAAACGTAAGGTTGATTTTGGAAAGGTTGACATTGATCAAGCGAGACAAATATTTATTCAAAGTGGCTTAGTTGAACAACAACTGAATTCTAAAGCCGGATATTATCGCTCAAATTGTCTGTTAGTCGAAGAAATAGAACGACTAGAATCCAAATCCCGCAAAAAAGATCTATTGGTCGGCTCCTACGCCGTTTTCCAGTTTTACGACCAACGATTACCAGAAAATATTGCCTCTGTTATTGATTTGGATACGTGGCGGAAATCAAAAGAGCAGAAAAATCCAAAACTACTTTTCTTAGAAAAGGATGCATTATTAAAGCAGCAACCTGAGCTGTCAAATAATCAGTTTCCGGACAAATTGGAAGTTGCCGATGCCAGGTTGAAACTCGATTATCATTTCGACCCCTTACACGAAGATGATGGCGTCAGTATTAATATTCCTGTTGCGATACTGAGACAGGTCAGTAAGGCGCAATTAGATTGGTTGATACCCGGTTTGTTAGAAGAGAAATGCTTGGCTTTAATAAAATCCTTACCTAAGGCAATTAGGAAAAAATTTGTACCTGCGCCTGATTATGCAAAGAAAGTCGCCCTGACTTTAAAATTTGATGGTAGGGACTTAATGACAACCCTTGCGGAAAAGTTGTTTCGATTAAGCGGAACTCAGGTTGATGTTGCGTCGTTTAATCTTGATTCAATCGATAATCACTTGAAAATGAACATTAAAGTATTAGATGAAAAAGGTCACGTGGTTGCATCGGGTCGTGACCTTTCTGCTCTTCAAGACGAAACTAAAGAGAAAAGTGATCAGCTTTTTAGTCAAAGAAAAAGCCACGAGGTAGAAGAGGAGGGATTGACAGATTGGACATTTGGAAGTCTGCCTGCCCAAGTGGAATTTTCACAATCTAACATAATTGTTAAGGGATATCCTGCCATAGTTGATAGTCTGGATACCGTTGCGATCAAAATTGTTGACAGTCAGCACTTGGCTGAGCGGGTAACGAAAAAGGGTTTGCTTCGACTTTTAATGTTGCAACTGAAAGATCAAAGAAAATACATTGAAAAGAACATTCCAAATTTCGAAAAATTCGCTTTGTTTTACGCGACAAAAGGCCCAAGAAAGGAATTACTGGATGATTTGGTTGACGCGATCTTTCGGTATTGCTTTATCGAAGATAAATTGCCTGTTAATGATCGCTTGGCTTTTGAAAAAACTTTGGCAAATAAAACGAACCTTGTCTCATTGATGAATCATGTCGCTGGACTACTTGGAGATATACTCGAAAAAGCAAACTATATTGAAGGATTGTTAAAAACACAGTCTGTGACTAAAGATGTCCATGCAGATATCACATTTCAAATGGAACAACTACTGGGCGTTCGATTTATGAGTCTAGTTCCACTTCGCTGGTTAAAACATTATCCAAGATATCTGAAAGCAATTGAATATCGATTGGATAAATATCAGATCAATATCAAGAAGGACGATGAATCCAGGCAGGTGGTTAGCGAGTTTCAAGCGCGATTAGGTCGTTGTGATCAAGCCAATTCGGTGGACTGGAAGTTTAGGTGGATGATTGAAGAGCTAAGAGTCTCGCTTTTTGCGCAGGCTCTGGGTACCAGTCTGCCGGTATCTGCGAAGCGACTGGAAAAGGAATGGGAAAAGGAAAATTCGGCGTGATTGCTTCAGAAAATGTTGCATGCTGCCGATATAGCTATTATTGGGGATTAAATAGTGTCGGAGATTAGAAGGCGGAGATAAAACGATGATTTCAGATGAATTGGCCACTTAAGGGCGATTATTCATTTATAGATTGAGCTTTGACTCCTAAACGCTTGTAAACATTGAATATTGAGAGTAAAGTCCCATTCCAATTTACGCAAGTTGATTGGTCGGGCAATGGTTGATGTCAGATGATAATTGTAAGAAGAAAGCCGTAAAATGAATGTCGGCAATGAAGAGTTGTTGGTTTTAAGTGAAGCCGATAGCAGTGGTAACAATACGCTTAGCGCCTTGGTGCATCCTCTCGAGGCAAGTGGTTATTCTGTCCACATCGCACGCCCCGAAAATTGTCTCGACGCAATCAAGCAATATTCTCCTAATGTCGTTTTGCTACCCCTTTCAAATTTAAGCGATACCTCAGATTTCGCAGATCTCCTCACTTGTATACAAGCACAAGACAATGAACTTTCCGTAATTATACTTGCTCCAGAAAGCCTTGTTGAGCCCCATGCACTCGCAGATTCACAGTCCCTAATCACATCCCCAGCTGACAATGTTATCCCACTAAAATCTTTTCAAGTCCAAGCCTTATTGGAACAAGGGATCGAGGATGTTGTCATCGGATCAACAATGTCTGATCTGACCATCGTGATCATAAAGCGCGCGATAGAGCATGCAATAGAGAAAAAACAGCAACAACAGCTCATTATGGAAAATCAACAACTCACAAAAGAAAATCAAGCACTTCGACTATTAACCAAGACGTTTGAGCAAGATGTGCAGGCTGGGGTTGAAGTTGTTTCGCAGATGTCTCCAGAAACACCGTTGAACTTAGGATCATTCAAGTTCGATTATACATGTCGACCCTGCCTTGAGGTTGGAGGGGACTCAGTTAATTATTTTCAATTGAAAGACGGGCGAATTGTTTTTTATTTTGCAGACGTCTCCGGTCACGGTATTGCTGCGGCAATTGTCACGTCAGCTCTAATGAGCTTAAAAAATCCCTTTATTGATGCTTGTGAATTCCAAAAATTGCAGTTTCCATCGGAAATGCTGAGTTGGTTCAATGAAGCCTTAATACCTCAAGGATTTGGACAGCATATAACGATGTTTTTAGGCGTAATAGATGAAACTAATATGTCATTTCAGTATAGTAACGCCGCGCATTTTCCCAGTGTACTACTACACTCAAATGGGGCAGTGAGGTTCCTTGAATTGCAGGGACTACCCTTAGCAATGTGCACCGCCAAGTATGAAAGTCGTCAGGTAGAAATAACAAAATCCTTTGATTTAGTGATGTTTTCCGACGGAGTGTTGGAAATTATGCAACGAACGTCACTGGCAGATAAAGAAAAGGACTTACTTGAACTGGTAGAATGTGGGCATCGAGATGTAGATTCGCTTTGTGATCAATTAGGCATCAATGACCATTGTGCATTTCCAGATGACATCGCGCTTCTTACGATAACTTATTTACGGTAACAGGATAACCTAAGCAGTATGAGCAATATTTTATACGCCAATCACAATGATTCACATGTGTTGAAATTTGTCGGCGATGTACGTGTCACGCTAGGACCTACCCTAAGCAATTTTCTTAAGACAATGAGTCGAAACTCAGATGGCCGCTCTATTATTATCGATCTCACTGAGACGACAAGTATTGATAGTACTGCCTTGGGGTTTTTGGCAAAAATATCGCTTCATTTTCAAAAGTTCCAGGGAAGCAAACCGACAATAATATCTACCAATCCGGAGATAACACGTATTTTGCTTAACATGGGTTTTGATTCAATTTTTATTATTTCTGAATCTGTAATTTTACAATGTAGCGATCTTGCGGAATTACCCACGCAGGGTGCATCAGAACCGGAGCTACGAGAGCAGGTACTTGATGCTCATCGCACTTTGATGAAATTGAATGGAAAAAACAAAGCCTGTTTTATGAATCTAGTCGAGGCGCTAGAATGTGAAAAGCAAAATGAAAAACTAAACGAAGAGAAAAAAGAAACTAAATCCGATAAAAGCCGCACAACAAACGCTATTAGAAAAGCGAGTTAACTCACCCGTTCAACTTATTCCGTCAGAGCTCTGATCCTTAATTTTGTTTTGACGAATTCTGATGGAGGCAAATTAATCAATCCTGCAATTTTACGGATAAAGTGCTCCTCATACTTGTCTAGCCTTCCATCCGCAAAAGCAATTCTCCAGCAATTCTCCAGCAATTTAATCTTTTCACTGTTGTTGTAGTGATCATTAACGAGAGACGTGAATTGAAACAAATCGTGGGAATCCTCAGCTTCTGACTCTGCAAGTGATACGAGTTCAGCCAAATCACGATCACTTAACTCAAATGTTTCTTTCAATAAATTGAGGATGAGAATGGATTCTTCAGGATGATCGAAGTAGTCGGATTTCGATAGTTCAATGAAGATGGCTGCGGTTGCTTTTTCAATTTTGTTCGTCCCAGCATCAGAACTTTCAGTTTCTGATTGCAAGGATGATTCGAAAAATTTAACGATCTTATCTAACATGCTTTTTTCCTTTGATAATTTAGGCTAGGCTGGCATCTTTTAATGCGTCATTAACAATGTCGAAAGAACAAGTCTCATCAAACATATGGTCACTTAAGTATCTTCGAAATCGTTTTGCTCCGGAGCATCCCAGGAAAAGCCCCATTAAGTGTTTAATAATGTGTTTGGGATGTTCTCCCGGCCTGAGTGTGTTGCGTCCGTATTCAAGATACTGAGAAATGATATCAAGCCTGCTAGGGGAAATAGTACCGTAAACGCTTCGTTCAAGGGCCGCTAACAGATAAGGATCGTGATAGGGTGCTCGGCCCAGCATCACGCCGTCAACCTTTTCGAGTTGTTCTTTGACTTCTATTTCTGTTTTTATACCCCCATTGATGTAAAAGTTTAACGCTGGAAATTCATCCTTTATGCGATAAACGTAGTCGTATTTTAATGGAGGTATCTCTCGGTTCTCTTTGGGAGAAAGCCCATTCAATATAGCAATTCTGGCGTGAATGTAGAATATTTTGCATCCAGACTCTGAGACGACCTCGATAAAATTACGGAAAAATTCGTAAGAGTCTTGATCATCGATCCCAATTCTACACTTCAATGAAACGGGGATACTAACCTGCTGCTGCATTTCATTTAAAGACTCTGCAACTAATCTTGGTTTGGCCATTAGGCAGGCTCCAATCCCACCATATTGAACTCTATCACTTGGGCAGCCGGCGTTAAGATTGATTTCTTGATACCCAGCATCCTCAACCCACGCAGCACATTGTCTCAGTTCAGCGGGGTTACTTCCCCCAAGTTGAAGTACACAAGGTTCATCATTGCCGTGTCTTAGAAAGTGTTGTGCATCACCATGAATTAACGCGCCTGTTACGATCATTTCTGAAAATAGTAAGACATGGGGAGAGATTAGGCGTAGGAGTGCGCGACAGTGACGATCGGTACAACCCATCATGGGTGCGACGGATATCGTTCTATCGAGCTCTGCAGTGAGATTTTTCGCCGATGTATTAGCTTTATTTAACGACATGATTTTAATTGCGGGATAAGAATCGTTATATTATCTCATAGATTGATTGTGCATATGCTCACATTAAAATGCCCTCTCACTATTATGATCTTTACTGTAGAATTCCTACCTTAAATCTCTGTGTACCAAATTGCGGTAAACCTGAATGACCAAGAAAGTTAGAACACGCGTAGCACCTTCTCCAACTGGAGACCCCCATGTTGGGACTGCCTATATGGCTTTGTTTTGCTTGGCGTTTGCGCGCCAGCAAGGTGGTGAATTTATCCTTCGTATTGAAGACACCGATGCTGCGAGATCAACAAAAGAATCTGAAGATTCCATATTCCAATCGCTTGAATGGTTAGGGCTGGAATGGGATGAAGGGCCGGATAAAGGCGGGCCATTCGGACCCTATCGTCAAAGTGAACGGGTAGCTGAGGGCTTATACCGGGGATACGTCGATCAGCTTGTCTCTCAAGGTGATGCCTTTCTTTGTTTTTGCTCGGCAGAACGACTGAATGAAATGCGTAATGAGTTGATGGCGAAAGGGCTAAGCGCTCAATACGATGGATATTGCTTAGGTTTAAGCAAGGCGGAAATCTCAACAAAGATTGAAAACGGCGAGTCCCATGTCATCCGCATGAAAGTACCCCGAGAAGGTAGTTGTGTCTTCCCTGATAAGTTACGAGGCGATATTGAAATCGAATGGTCTCAGATTGACATGCAAATACTCCTTAAGTCTGACGGCAATCCAACTTACCATCTTGCTGTCGTGGTTGATGATCACCTTATGGAAATCAGTCATATTATTCGAGGAGAGGAATGGATCAACTCAGCACCTAAACATATTCTATTGCATCAATATTTTGGCTGGGATATGCCAGAATTGATTCACATGCCCTTACTCAGAAATCCTGATAAAAGTAAGCTAAGTAAAAGAAAGAATCCGACCAGTATCAATTTTTATAAGCGCATGGGTTTTCTACCAGAAGCGCTGGTTAACTATCTTGGTATGCTGGGTTGGAGTATGCCGAATGGTGAAGAAAAATTCTCGCTTGATGAAATGATTGCCAGTTTTGATATCAATCGGATATCACTAGGTGCGCCAGTCTTTGATATTGAAAAATTAAAGTGGCTAAATGGACGTTGGTTGAGAGAAGAGTTGAGTGATGAACAGTTTGCCGATCGGTTAAACGAGTGGGCTTACAATAGAGAAAATCTGCTTAAAATCATTCCACTGATAAAAGAACGTGTTGATTTGTTCACGGAGATAGCACCGATGGCGACCTTCTTGGTAGAAGGCATGCCCAGTATTTCTGAAGAAGACATGACGCTAAAAAAAGTACCAGAAGACATCGTTAAAAAAGTTTTACAATATGCCATTTGGGAAACAGAGGCTTTAAATAACTGGAATCGAGATAATCTCAATGCACTATTTACCCGCCTAGCTGAAAAACTTGACCTGAAAATTCGAGATGTTCTCGCACCCGTATTTATTGCGATTTCTGGTCAGCCAGTATCCCCACCACTTTTTGATTCCATGGCGATTTTGGGTTCTGATATGTGCAGGGCGAGGTTAAGGCATGCTTTGAATGTCACAGGTGGCATTTCGAAGAAACAACTAAAGAAACTTGAGAAATCCTATCGCAGTGAGATGCGATAACTTGGCTCGATAACTTGATTCGATAGCTCAATGTAATTGCTTGAGTGCTGATTTGAGAAGTGTTTGTGTTGTGGCGGCCGATTCGACTATTTTTACAACCCCTTTAAGGTGGTTGTCGATAAGGCTTAAGATATATTCCTCCTGCTCTTCACTTAATCCAAGCACCAGTATGGTGGATTCCATGTCTATCATAAAATCACTCATGACACTCGTTGCGAGAGAGGATTGTTTGTTTATATTTTCTTCTATCACAGCTAATGCATTGGTTACGCTATCCCGACTGGCAATCAGTAATTGTTCATTCGTGATAGCTTTGACTCGGCTGTTAGCGCCGCAGGCAAGGGTCATGATACTGTCCTTGAATCTTCCATATTCAACTGGATTGTCAATGGGCATGTTTTTAACAAGAATACTGACCTTTTTGTCGCTAAAAATAGTGCGTTGATTGAAATCGATTATCCTGTTTTGGTTTCTAACTTTTTCAATCAACAAAACTTCTATCGGTCTAATCTCTCCACCGGAAGATCTAACTGCTTTTTCTAAATCTGTCTGGATGAAAATAGTTGTTTGTAAACCGAGTGCTTCACAAGTACTCACAAGTGAAGTTGCTACTTCTTCAACTTTACAGCAGTTGATATTGTTATCCATAAACTCTAACACGCGCCCAAGTTGACTGGAATCTGTCATGGCGCTCATGGCGACTTGATTGGCGTTGATATTAGCTTCTTCTAGATCGTGTAGTTTTTTTTCTGAATCTGTTAGTTTGTTTTGAAAAGAACTGACCAGTATTATTTTTTCTTTCAGTTCTTCAATTCGAATTGGTTTTGTTAAATAGTCAGTAGCCCCAGCTTTATAGCCATTGACGATAGTATCTTCATCTGATGAAGCTGATATGAGGATAATGTCAGTTGATGGGGATTGTTTTTTGACTTGCTCACAAACTTCGAATTCACAATCTCCATTTAGATCTATGTTAAGCACAAGGATGTCAAAACATGTTGCTTTCGTTAGCGCTATACATTCAGAGAAGTTGTTTGCTGTACTAATTTTTGCAGAGGTTTTGAAATCAGTAACTGACTTTAAAAACCCTGCATCGTTATCGACAACTAATATTTTCAATATGTCGTTCATGTCGGTATCTTCTAACAGGTAGATATAGCTAGTTCCTGTCCGAAAAGTATTTAGCGATTAATTTACCGCCACATTATCGTTTTGTTAGCGCATAAACCCCTGTTGTTTGCTATAATGTAAGTTCTTG
>JAESSY010000055.1 GCA_016763855.1 Pseudomonadales bacterium | reverse complement strand
TGAGAAATTAACTAAATATGGGTACGTCTATATCGGCATGGATCACTTTGCCTTGCCTACTGATGAACTGGCCATTGCTCAGGAAAGTGGTAGCTTGCAAAGAAACTTCCAAGGATATTCCACACAGGCAGAAACCGACATGATTGCCATTGGCGTTACCGCTATATCACACATAGGAAACACTTTTAGCCAAAACACTAAGGAGATTGAACCTTACAAAGCGTTATTGGCCAAAGGAAAACTTCCTATCGAAAAGGGTATTAGGATTGACGAAGACGATTTAATCAGGAAGGAAATTATTAAATCACTCATTTGCCAATTCAGTTTGAACTTTCATGCAATAGAACTACGATTTGGAATAGAACAACGATTTGGAATAGGCTTTAAACGCTATTTTAGAGATGAATTAGATCGACTAAAAACAATGCAAGATGACGGCTTATTGGAAATATCGGAAACAGAGATTACTGTTTTGGAGCAAGGGAGATTGTTAATCAGGAATATCTGTATGGTCTTTGATCGCCACTTAAAGATACATTCCCAAAAATATTCAAGGGCTATTTAGAGACTTGTTTTCGAGTCCAAGCCTTGATTCAATCATACAAAAATAATGCTTGAATCAAGACCAGAATGCCACATTCCTATAATTTAGAATAATATTCTGCCAGATCATCAATATCCTGATCAGACAAGGACTTCACCATAGGGGCCATCATGAGATCTACTCTACCACCATCTCGAAAAGCTTTTATCTGATTAACAAGATATCCCTTTTTCTGGCCCGCCAGATTCGGCCAGATATCATTGTTTGACACACCATTCATCCCGTGACACGCCATACAGATAGCTGATTTTGCTTTACCTGCAGCGGCATCGGCGAGTGCAGTTTCGGTACAAGCTAATACTAGAATCGCGACTACCGACATTCTTAAAATGTTGTTCATTTCCTTTCCTTTATATTCTATTAACTATCCAACAAAAAAGTCTATTTGTTGTCAATCTAAATCATCTCCCGATAAGAGATTTCGTATACTCGTCACAATAATAATTATAGCACTAATCTCTGAGATGTCGTTTACGCGCGGATCATAAAATTTTTACTAACCCAATACAATCTCCCTATGGCACAAAAAGAAACGACAAAAAGTGCAGCGATTAGTCCAAGCCAAAATCCATAGATTCCCATAGGCTCTAGTATCCATCCAAAACCAAGGCATGCGCCCAGAGGCAATCCTAAACCCCAATAACCAACAAGTGAAAACACCATAGGTACGGTGGTATCTTTATATCCACGAAGCGCACCAATCGCTGTTGCCTGACTGTTATCAAACAGCAGATAAACAGCCACAAACAACATCAATGTGACGGTCATTTCAAAGACAATAGGATCAGTTGTATAGAGCCCAACAATGTAGTGTCTTATCGATAAAACAAACACAATACCTACTAAAGCAACACAAAAAGTGCTGTACATCGCAACCAATGCCGTCGTTCTTGCTAACGCTAATTGATTTGCGCCTACATGGGTGCCAATACGAATAGATGCAGCAATGCCGAGCGAGAGGGGCAACATGTAGGTTAATCCACTAATACTTTGCGCAATACTATGGGCTGCAACAGCCTGTGCACCAATTTGCCCTAATAAAATGGTCACGAAAGTAAACATACTCACTTCGAAAAACATCGTCGCACCAATTGGCGTACCTATGATCAACAGTTTTCGAATTCGTACCCAACTCGGCAAGGAAAATTTTGATTGCCAGGCTATGTGATTAAATTTTCTTCTTGTTACAACATAAATAATCAAAAACAATTCAATCCACATCACAATCGCCGTGGCCAAACCACAACCAACCCCACCGAGCGCGGGCATTCCAAATAGGCCATTCATGAAAATGTAATTCAGTGGAATCTTTGCCAGTAGGGCAAAAACCGCGATAAACATTGCAGGTTTTGTAAACCCCAATCCTTCCGCAAGAAATCTTAAAACAAAATAAGCCATTAGCGCGGGCATACCCCAAGCACTGTATTGTAGGTATGGAAGAGATACCGCCACAGCTTCAGGGGCGACATTCATTAGCACATAGAACGGTTCAGCATTGCGGATAATGAGAATGATGATGACCGAGGCAGCCAAGGCGAGCCAAAGCGCCTGACGAATAACCTCTCCAATTTCACTTTGTTTATTGGCACCGTTAAGTTGCGCCACCGTCGGCGTGACAGCTTGCAAAACACCCATCATGGCGAACATACAAGGCCAAAGGATTGCACCGCCAAGGGCAACACCTGCCAGATCGACAGAACTAAATCGACCTGCCATCACCGTATCAACGACCGCCATGCCCATTTGTGCGAGCTGTGCTGCCATCAATGGTAAAGCCAAGCGCATTAGTTGTCGGGCTTCTGACTTTTTAGTTGATTTTGACATGATGGTCCATGGGAATTAAAACAGAGAAGGATACTCTACGCCCGCAGAAAGCCGGATAATACGCCCATTACTCCGAAGGTCAATGTGATCCGCCGAATAAAGCTTTGTTTTATTCAATGGTCTGTTACAACGAACAAAATTAATACGGACTAATCACTTAAGGACGGCTTATATAAAGCCAACCCCTTTGTGGAATTGATTAAACAGTGCTAATTAGGCAGCTCACAATTCATGGTGGTTAAGACTGGATTGCAGCGAGAATAAGTATTACCCGGTAGGCTCACCTTATAAGCCGATTCATACCGCAAGTCTTGCACATAATAATCCGTTGAGATAATTTGTGCGCCGCTTTCAATAGCTGCTTCCAACCTAGTGTAATCACCTGAGCGCGCTTCCTTAGTATCTGCGTCAGCTCTTGTACGAACGATAAAACCTTGTCTTACTAAATTTTGGATGTAGTCTAAGTTTCGAATTGGATCATTCACGATTCGAAAAGACGCCAATTCTGAATCTTCGGGGACATCCACAAATATGACTCGACCCTGCAGCATCGGATGATTAAGAATGTAACCGTCCTGATAGGATTTCGGCGCATCAAGTACAAAAATAATTTTTCCCCGACTCATCGACAAAGTCGGCCATGCCGACAAGACAGCATCTCTAAGATTAGTAAAAGAGCCACGGACATCATCCGGAACCAAAATAAGTTCATCAAGCACAAGTCTGATTTCCTCATCCAAGTCCTTCCAAGCTTCTGAAGAAAACTTGATAGGTAGCTCAAACCCTCTTTGTTTAATCTCTACATCTTTTGGATTAATTGTCACGATCAAAGGCAAATGGTCAGAATTATTCTCTGACCATAATTTAATTTGTTCGAGACATTGGCGAAAAAGTAAACAATGACTTCTAAAATCTACATCCTGGGCGTGTAATACTTTAAAACCAGGCTCTTTCATCACACCATCTTCATCAAATTTTGTACTAAAAGGACCCAGCTTGGCACCCCATGGCGAGCTGTAGTGGCCGCCCTCAGGATCGAAATAAACATCTAATTCAAGTGAACGCAATCCGAGTTCAAGTTGCTGATCGAGGCTCTGATGGGAGTAGTCCAAACCCTCTCCCACTGACTTATTGATTAATTTCAAAAACTTCAATAAAAAT
>JAESSY010000054.1 GCA_016763855.1 Pseudomonadales bacterium | reverse complement strand
GTAAGCGCCAATTTCTCCGCGTACTATCCCTTTATATTTACCGGCCTGATAATAAACGCTCCAATCACAGGAGTTCATTATGAGTCGAGTGACATTACAACAAAAACAAATCTGGTCAGATCACGTTAAGCACCAGCCATCATCTAACCTAACGCAACAAGTCTATTGTGATAAATACAAAATAAACTTTCGCCAATTCGGATACTGGAAGCGTGTATTTAGATCCAAAAGTAACCTGCCGCCCAAACCAAGGTCAACACTTGCCAATCGTTTTGTGCCAGTGCAACTTGCCGCTCAGGCCTCGCCGCTGCCGCTGACCGTGACACTGAGTAATGGTATTTCAATTTCAGGCATCGACGAGGGCAACCTTCAACTGATTTCGCCATTGCTTGGAGCCTGCCAATGAACCGCATTATGCGACCGCCGGATTCCTTACCCGAAATATATTTGTATCGTGATCCCATTGATTTTCGTAAAAGCTATCGCGGCATTGGCGCGATCATTGAGCTGGAATTGGGTCACAATCCCTTTAGTGGCAGTTTATATATCTTCGTCAACCGCGCCCGCAATAAAGTTAAATGTTTGTTTTGGGAAACAAATGGTTTTGTGCTCTATTACAAAAGCTTGTCAGAGGAAAAATTCAAGTGGCCCAAGGACGACACGGAACTCATGACATTGACGGGACAAGAGATCAACTTTCTGCTGGACGGTTATGATCTCTCTGCGATGAAGCCACATAAAAAATTGCACTATCAGTCTTTATTTTAAGGGTTTAGAAGCATGCATGCGGTATAATCCACCGCATGCAAAACTCGCCAAACAGCCAAACAAAAACTGATTCATCCCTTGTTGAGTTGCTTGCTGAAAACCACATTTTCATAGAACAACAGTCGGACATTATCGAAAAGAAGTCCGTCGTTATCGCCGAACAAAAACAACGCATTGTCATCTTAGAAGAATATCTCAGGCTGGAGCGTGCCAGACTTTATGGTAAGAGCAGTGAGAAGAACCCTGCTCAAGGGGAAATATTTAATGAGGCTGAAGTTGAAGCTGAAGAAAATGTTTCAGCTGAAACAAATAGTGACGCTTTAAAGAAGAAAGGCGGCGGCCGTAAAGGCTTATCAAAAAGCTTGCCGCGAGAACAGTTGCACATCAACTTGAGTGACGAAGAGAAAGCCGGTGCCATTGACACATTTTATACTGTGGTCAAAGAAGAGCTAGATATCCAGCCTGCGGTTGTTCGCGTCATTGAACACTTGCAAGAAAAGGCCGTCTTTGTTGAAGGTGGCAAGCGGAGTATTAAATCAGCGCCCCTACCTCGTCATCCCCTCAACCAATGTATTGCCAGTGTCAGTTTACTGGCCTATATCATCGTCGCCAAATATTGCGATGCTTTACCGCTTTATCGTCTTGAGAAGATCCTGGCACGCTATGGTGGTGAAATCAGCCGTACTAGCATGGCAAACTGGATGATACGGCTTGCAGAGCAACTGCAGCCGATTGTTAATCTGATGCGAGAGCATCAACTCCAATATGACTATATCAATCTTGATGAAACCCGCATCCAGGTCCTGAAAGAGCCAGATAAGTCGGTCAATAGTGACAAGTGGATGTGGGTATCGAGGGGTGGGCCTCCGGATAAGTCCTGTGTTGTGTTTGAATACGATCCGAGCCGGGCAAAGGCGGTGCCATTACGTTTGTATGATGGTTTTATTGGCTATTGTCAGGTGGATGGTTACGCGGGATACAATGCGATTTGTCAATCTAACGAAGTAACACGGGTTGGGTGTTGGGATCACGCTCGGAGAAAGTTCACTGATGCAAAGAAAGCGGCCGCGAATCAAAAAGGCAAAAAAGATCGGCAAGTTGCGAAATACGATATTGCGTTGTCCAAGATCGGTAAACTCTACAAGATTGAGCGTGAGATTAAATCGCTATCGCAAGAAGAAAAATACACGGCGCGTCAAATACGCAGTATCCCGGTATTACAGGATCTTAAGGTCTGGCTTGATGCTAACGTAGAGAAGATCGACAAGAAAAGTAAAACGGGAGAGGCGATTAGGTATGCGATCAATCAATGGTCAACGCTTACGACCTATTGCAACGATGGCAGGCTGAATATTAGTAACATTGAAGTTGAAAGAGCCATTAGACCTTTTGCCCAAGGGCGTCGAGCCTGGTTGTTTGCTGATACGCCAAAGGGGGCAAAAGCGAGTGCTGTATTGTACAGTATGATTGAATCCGCCAAGACAAACGATCTAGAACCTTATGCATATTTGTTAGCGTTATTGAAGCGATTGCCCTATGCAGAGACGGTTGAAGAAATAGAAGCATTATTGCCTTGGAATGTTGATTTACAGAAGTGAAGATGGCGCTGGCAGATACGCGGAGTAATTGGCGCTTACAATCTAGCAACTCCCACAAGGGGCAACTTGACAAATCAAAAGACCTTCATGCACAGTGCCCCCTAGTATATATAATGTAGATACCCCCATGGCCCGTCCGCCCCCCTCATTGGTAATGGTGGAACCTAAAGATTAAGAGTTGCCTTTGATATTGGTTGGGATCTACTCGGACTCTGAGGCTATTGAGGCTTCAAAGTCTTAGGGTAGACAAAAGGGTAGACACTGAGTTGCCCTTGACGATGAAACAATCTGATGTAAGCTATTGATGCTTGAGGTGGTGACGCTCAATTGGTGCTCAGCGACGGGAATGAACCGGCCCCGGGCACCATTTAAGGTCTCTGTAGGCTTGTAAGTCTATGAGTCATCTCAGGTTTTCTATAACCGAGATGGAGGACTAACTAATACCTGTGACCAATGTCATTTATCATCCATCCTCATCATCTCTTTTCCTTCATGGATACCTGTGTCAACTCCTAGGCAATAACTTAAAGTAGAAAAGAACACTACTAGAATTCCTATATTCTCATTCGTTTCAGTGTGTGTAATACCAATAATTAGTTGGAACATTGTCAGATCAAGAAATATCCTAAAGATAACTCCGCAAACCGCTAGGATAAATGATGAAGCAATCAAGCCCATGATGAAATGTTTGAAGAAAATGTCTCTATTCATGACGCTAGTCCTTTAGCTGATCAGGTTGTGTTGAGAATTCGACGTCAAGTGTAATGCGTTTTAGCCACCTTTGCGTTTGTTCTAACTGGTATCCATCCCCATAACCCTGACCAATAGTTTTTAAACTCCACCCTCCTATTTGATCGATCATGTCATTTGGTGCTTCTATAGATCTCATACGATCTCTAAAGCTGTGCCTCATTCCGTGAACCACTGCCATTTCATTTGAAACAGTTTTCAACCACTTATTAACAGAAGCGCTCGCTGAGTTACTATTGCATTTTTGTTCATTAGAATACCTAGGAAAGCAATGTTTGTTACCTGACGCTTTCAATTGCCTAGCAGCCCAGAGAGATGCACCTACTAAGGGTATAATTCTATTACTTGATACAGTTTTTAGTCTCCGATGAGGGTGAGGGCAGATGCTTACATAGGGAATCTCATTGAATATATTTATGTCTTCAACTAATAATCCTGTAGCCTCAGCTAACCTCATACCAGTGTCGCTTATTAATGCCACTAGCCATCGAATATCATCATCAATGTTCGTACATGCTTGCTGAATAATCCTGATATTATCATTTGAAATTGTGTGTCTTTTTTCTGCATTCGCAGTTGGTAAATAGACACCCGCAAAAGGATTCCTAGTATCAAATCCATTCTCCAATATCGTGAAATTGAAGACAGCCTTAATACCACCAAATATCCTAAGAAGAGTGGTTGGGCTCAATTTTCTTTCTAATAGCCAATCTCTCAGCTTAGATGCATCAGATGAGCTGTATTCATCAATGGCCCTAATGCCTAAACAATCGGTTAAATATTTAATATTTCTTTTCGCTGATTGGTCGAAGCGAGGCGTCTTCTCTTTACCCTTAACCAGTAGATATTGATCCAGTGCTTCAATCACAGTTAATAAGTCTGATGCTCCACCTCGCTCAGAAATAAGGAAGTGCTGACAGGGTAGGGCAGGGCTTCTAAGCCTTAATCCTAGCCAATAGTCTTCAAGTTTAGCTGCCAATGCTAGAGATGCTGTTTTCGCTTTTACTTGTGACTTGGTGTGTAAGGATTGCACGATACGAGGTTTTGTATAGTGACACCTGAGGTCTAGGGGTACAGCCTTGGAAAAGTAATAGGTATTGCGCTTAATGAATGTGTACTGAGGGTGTAAATTGTCTACCATTATGTCTACCACTCCATCTCGGTTATAGAAAACCTGAGATGACTCATAGACTTACAAGCCTACAGAGACCTTAAATGGTGCCCGGGGCCGGGGTCGAACCGGCACTTCCTTACGAAAACAAGATTTTAAGTCTTGCGTGTCTACCAATTTCACCACCCGGGCAATTTTGAACATTTAGTGGATGTGAAAGGCGCGTAGTGTAACGGTCTACGAGAATTTGCTCAATGCTTTAAGCAGTAAAATCTAACTGATATGCATTTTTCTTAAGAATGCAATTTATTTAGAACGTGGATTCAAAATAATTCTCTAATGAAGGTGAATTTACGGTTGAATTTCGATAGACTGCGGCACTTCGTTAGACTGACTTGGTTCGGTTTACGAGAGGGCTGGGTGGCAGAGTGGCCATGCAGCGGACTGCAACTCCGTTTACGCCGGTTCGATTCCGACCCCAGCCTCCAATCTTTATGTTGACCTACAACTCTTTGTAGGCTCCAGTCTATTGTACGCATCGTGTATGCTCCTGACCTATGTCTGATGCAAACAAAGCTTATGTCTATGCGCTAATTTCGGTTCTATGCTGGTCTACCGTTGCGACTGCATTTAAAATCGCGCTTCAAGATCTAGATATCTACCAACTGCTCTTTTTTGCCTGTTGTGCATCTTCCATCATTCTACTAATTCCCATTATTGTGAAGGGCGAGTTTAGATTGCTGATTGAAGAGGGGACGAAGTATTGGAGGAGAACATTACTGGTTGGAATGCTAAATCCTGTGGTGTATTACATCGTGTTATTCGCAGCATACGATCGCCTACCGGCTCAAATAGCCCAACCTATCAATTATACCTGGGCAATTGTACTGACCTTTTTCTCAGTTATTTTTCTCAAACAGAAACCATTAGCACCTGACTACCTGGCTGCCTTTATTTGTTATGCCGGTGTCGTCGTGATCGCCAGTCAAGGCGGTCTTGATAATTTTGACATCTCGCAATTGCCTGGTATTGCCCTTGCCATTTTCTCAACCGTGATTTGGGCCTCATACTGGGTGCTTAATGTGAATGATCCAAGGAGCCACAATGTTGCGATGTGTTTAAATTTCATTTTTGCGCTACCGATCGTTGCCCTCGTGTGTTGGGCAATGTCTAGTTTTCAGATTGGACTTCATGGGCTGTTGAGTGCTGCCTATGTCGGAGTATTTGAAATGGGACTGGCCTTTCTATTTTGGTCCAAGGCACTTCGTTTAGCTGAAAATACGAGTCGTGTTAGCACTATGATTTTTCTTTCACCCTTCCTATCCTTGTTTTTCATACATCAGTTTTTGGGTGAGCCAATTTACTTAACAACTTATGTTGGCCTGGTTGTGATTATCATTGGATTGATGGTACAGAGAGTGGGTATAAGTCGTTCGGATGACCGGAAAACAGGGTGAACTCATTTGAATAGTGGCGTTCTGGGAGTAACGCTTATATTTTATGCGCTGGGCAGTGTCGGTAAGTTAAACTCTGCTACAACTGTCTGATTTGAATCGCTTCAATGCCCGTACCTGCCAAGACGTCAGAAATCACCACGATTTTGTCCCCTTCATTAAGACCTGCTTTCTTTTTTAAAATATCAAAGGCAGTCTGCAAAGTCTTTTCAGGATCTTGACTAAAGGCCGATCTGAAAGCTGACAAGTTCCTATTCAAGATGAGTCTTCGTCTTGTTTGACTATCATTTGTGAAGGCATAGATACGAGTATTCTGGGGATGACAATTCGTTACATAGTCGGCCATAAACCCTCGACGTGTGATAACGACAATACCCTTTGCAGATAGTGATTCAGCAAGATCAACGGCTGTGACTGCGAGGCTTTGTTTGTCATTCACGTGCTGCAATTTCTTCGTAAACTCAAGACCGGTTATTGCCTCGGTAATCACTGCAATTTCCACCAACTGTTCAACGCAGCGAACGGGATGTTTACCTACAGTTGTTTCCCCGGATAACATCACTGCATCGACTTCTTCGTAAATGGCATTGGCAACATCAGTGACTTCGGCACGGGTAGGGATGGGGTTCTCTATCATGGACTCTAAAAGATGAGTAGCAACAATGACGCGTTTTCCTCTCTCAGCACATAATCTGACTATGCGTCTTTGCACATTTGGCATTTCCGCGACATTAATTTCGACACCCAAATCCCCACGGGCAACCATAATGCCATCAGCTGCTTCTAAAATTTCTTCAAGATTTTTTACGCCGGATTGATCTTCAATCTTTGCAATGATTTTGATCTTGCCAATTTTGTCTCCCAAAAGTTCTTTCAGCTCAGCAATGTCAGCGGCCTCTCGTACAAATGATAGGGCGATGAAATCGACTTGATGTTCTAGTGCAAACAAAATATCCATTTTGTCTTTTTTTGTTATAGCGGGTAAGTTGACTCTGATTCCGGGCAAATTTACGTGTCGTTTGCTTTTTAGTATGCCGCCGTCTATGACTTTGCAGGTCATCGTCCCGTCTGATTTCTTTTCTAATACCTCAAAATTGATAATGCCATTATCAACAGTAATTCGATCGCCCACATTTACCGTATCAATGAGATCGTCATAATTAATATGAATCGAAGTGGATTCTACATCGACATTGTCCCTTACAGTTATTGATATAACGGATCCGTTTTTTAGTTCGAGTTCGGTTTTTAAATCACCGGTTCTGATTTCAGGGCCTTGGGTATCCAACAATACAGCAATGGGGTGAGAAATTTTCTTATTCAATGTCTGGATTGACTTGATGACCTTAGCTGCAGACGCGTGGTCACCGTGAGACATATTGAGTCGCACAATATCCATTCCTGCAGCAGCAAGTTTCTCAAGCATATCGTAGGAGTTCGAAGCTGGACCAATGGTTCAGATGATTTTGGTCTTTCTCATAAGGTTATTTAAAGTCGCTTAGCTGGGTAGACAAAAGTGCTGCATCATACCTTTTCAGGGTAGATTAAAATACCAATGCGTCAAAATAAGGTTAATTGCTGTTTGTTTTCTAAGTGATCGTTGTTTTCAAAATTAACGCCGATACCCAAGAGGCGGATTCCCAGTCCATCACCTCGCGCCCACGCTATGGGGAAAAGTTCTTCTAACAATTTCATATCCAGTGACTGATGCTGCCTTTCTACTGTCGTTGTTCTGAAGTCAGAAAATTTCAATTTGATTTGAAGAGATTTTATCTGCCTAGATTTATCTTTGTTTAGCCTGAGTTGAAGTTCTGTATATAGATCAGTAAGCGCGGTTCCAGATGAAGCCATGTCTTCAATGTCTTTAGCAAAGGTGTGCTCAACGCTCATTGATTTTCTTACCCAGTGGGTTGTGAGTTCACGATTATCAATACCCATAGATCTTTCAAACAAAGTTTTGCCGAGACCTCCAAAGTCTCTTATCAGATTATCTATACCGTAGGCTCGAACATCGCCACAGCTTTTTAACTGATATTTTTCTAAGCGCTTGACAGTGACTTTCCCAACGCCAGGTATTTTGTTTAAACTTAGTTTTTTGACAAACTCATCTACTTCTTCTGGACTCAATACGAGTTGACCATCGGGTTTATTTTCGTCACTGCAAATTTTAGCTAAAAACTTATTCGGCGCTATGCCAGCAGAAGCGGTCAATCCCAATTCCTTTTTGATAGTTTCTCTAATGGCTTGAGCTATCAGGGTTGCGCTTCCATTAAATAAATCTGAGTCACTGACATCGAGAAATGCTTCATCGAGTGAAAGTGGTTCTATCAAGTCGGTATAGCGTTCAAAGATGGATCTTAATTGTTTAGATATGGATT
The DNA here is from genome assembly GCA_016763855.1 of Pseudomonadales bacterium. GTDB lineage: Bacteria > Pseudomonadota > Gammaproteobacteria > Pseudomonadales > Azotimanducaceae > JAHRVQ01. The sequence goes on along the minus strand of JAESSY010000054.1, from coordinate 13,464 downwards.
TGTAGCGACTCATCCGTCCCGGTATGACTTTTAAATGAGGACATAGCTTTAAAGCATAGGCAGTTGCCATCGCAGAGTGAATTCCAAAGGCTCTCGCTTCATAATTGCAAGTGGAGATCACACCACGTCTTTCTGAGGAGCCTCCAACGGCAATAGGAATACTACGAAGACTGGCATCATCGCGCATTTCAACGGCGGCATAGAAACAGTCCATATCGATATGAATAATTTTCCGTTGCCGCCGCATTTACTGAAGACCGAAGCTATTATCTAATTTTCTGTTCGTCCAATTTATCGACCTTTAAATATGGGTGCTCGTTTTTCTACGAATGCTTGAGCTGCTTCCTTGTGATCTTCTGTGAACATCGTACGCGTCATGTGCCATGCTTCAAGGTCAAAAACTTGCTCGAGCGTACCGGATTCAGCAGCGTTCAAGTTCTTCTTAATATACTCATTTGCAATTCGAGGACCGTTGGCAATACGTTTGGCTAGCGCCATTGTTTTAGCTTCTAAGTCTCCATCAGCAACAACATGATTCACCATGCCGAGTTGTAAGGCAGTGGCTGGATCAAGTTTATCGGCTGTCAGATATAATTCACGTGCTTTAGCCGTACCGACTAACTTGGTTAAAAAGAAACTACCGCCAAAGTCTCCAGAGAATCCCACTTTCGCGAAGGCAGTTGTAAATAAACTTTTTTCAGAGGCCATTCTTATATCACAGGCTAAAGCCATAGAAAGACCAGCTCCAGCCACGGGTCCGCGAATCATTGCAATGGTTGGTTTAGGACATTCGTGCAAATACCGTGAAATTTCCATACTTGCCCTTAATGCCCTAGCACGTTGTTCCATGCTCGCAGGCGCACTTTTCCCACTGGATTGGACGTTCGATGCGGCCATTCCCTTGACGTCACCACCAGCACAAAATCCACGGCCTGCTCCTGTTAGTATGATGGCGCCTACATTTGAATCATTGGACAATCTGGGTAGTGCTTCCAATAATCTTTCCGTCATATCTCCAGATAAAGCATTTAGACTATCTGGTCGATTCATTGTGAGCGTGACAACCCCATCTTCTATCTCTTCAAGTAAATGTTCCGTCATGATATTTCCCTAGCCAGTTAAAATGGTTTGAATTGTTTTGCATCCTCGGATTAGTTTAAACAGACCTACCGTTAATCTCTATAGGCAGGATAGGTTATACTCAAAAGCCGAATAGCCTCCTATTAGCCCCATGGATATAGAAGAAATACGAGCACAATTTAGACCTGCCGTTGATGAGATCCTAAAGTCTTGTTGTGTCAGTGAGTCATTTGTCGACAAAGAACAGTTTCGAATTTATATTGCGACTATATGGGGTAATGTTGCGCTCGACCCTAGTCAATCTGGCGTTGGAGAAGAGGATCTTCCTCTCTTACATGACTTTCTTAACGAAGAAATTCAACCCATACTTGGAAGTGACGAAAGCATCATTACTTGTTATGAGTACCTTTCCTCAAAAGATGGCGAAGAAGCGATGCTACGCCTGAAATTAACAAAGCAGCACAGAGAGTTTATTGCTTATTTTTCGAGAATTATTTTAGCCTAGAGAAGGGCTGACCCATTTTATAAGTGCGGTTTGAAGTTTTTCTTTCAAAATGGGTTTTGTTAAAAATTCATCCATTCCTGCGTCAAATGAACGTGCTCTATCTTCAGGTAAGCAGTTAGCTGTTAGCGCAATGATAGGTGTTCTCATACCAGCAGTTTTTTTTGCCGATTCAATCTCCCGAATTTTTGTGGTCGCTTCAAATCCGTCCATGATCGGCATTTGACAGTCCATAAATATTAAATCGTAAGGTGAACGAGCGAACATGTCTACGGCATCAGCGCCATCGTTTGCAATATCAACAAAACAGCCCAGTTTTTCCAGTAACCTTGCCGCGAGTTTTTGGTTGATTAGATTATCCTCAACAAGGAGCACACTTAACTGGCTTTTTAACTTTTGACTTTCGGATGCTGAATCGGAAGTCAGAGACAACCTTTCTAAATCTGCAGAAGTGTTTTCCCATACATTAGTTTCATCTGGTGATATTTCTAGTCTAAGCGTAAGGGAAAACTCTGATCCCTCGTCAGGTGTACTTTTAACGTCTACCTGAGAATTAAAAATACTGGCAATTCTTTGACAAATTGCCAATCCAATTCCCGCACCTTGAAATCGTCGGCTATCTGAGTTGTCGACTTGATGCAAGACATTAAAAATATCTTTAATTTCCGCTTCCGTTATGCCTATACCTGTATCGAGTATTGAGAATCTTATAAATGCTTCTTTACTTGTTAGTTCAACGCAATAAGCGTCGATTGTTACTTTTCCAACAGAAGTAAATTTGATTGCGTTAGAAACAAGCATAGCCAAAATTTTATGGAGTTGATTTTCGTCAGTAAATACTAGTTTGGGGAGATCGGAAGCCAGTAGCAATTCAAATTCCAGACCTTTAGCACTGGCACTGGAAACAAAACTGTCAAAAACACCTTGCATCAATTCCGGTAAGTTAGTGGTTTTGGAGTTAAAGTCAAAACTACCATTGTCAGCATTTGAAAAATTTAGCATATCCTGTACGAGAGTTTGTAATTGAATTGCTGATGATTCAATATTGCCCACAAACTCTCTCTGTTCAGAATTTAGTTTAGTATCTATGAGCAAAGTTGACATACCCGTAATCGCATTCAAAGGTGTTAGGTATTCGTGACTCATGTTACTTAAGAATTGGGTTTTTGCTTTTGAACCCGCATCAGCCAATTTCAATGCAGATTCTAGCTCTTCAGTTCGTCTGGCCACTTCTTGCGTCAGATATTGACTATTTCGAGAATTGATTAATAGGCTAGTGAGAGTATTGCAATATATCGTGATTAATTTTTGATGGTTGTCATCAAAACTGGGCGAGTTAACCGTTAGTATTGCGAGAGTTTCGTTTCTGTAATTGATGGGCATTGCATAATAATTGGCATCTCCTGCTTGCCGCTTCATAAGCACTCCATCGTCTCTATCCAGTAATTGTTGAGCAAGGTGTTTGCATGTTTTTACCCAATTCTTCTCAGACTCTGTAATCGTTTTAGGATCTAGAAGCGAAGCCGTTGATGTCGCACTGACCAGATATAGTCGTGAATCTTTAATAGTGTGAATAGTGCAAAATTGGAAGTTATGATTACTGATGAGTAATTTTGAGGCATAGTCTAACAAGGTGGATTCATCGTCGAACAACAAACCCTGGCTGACTAGTTCCATGACTGTGGATAGAGCACGGTTTAAACTCAGAAACTGACCCCTGAGTACATTCAAAGTATCTTGTAACATACTTAATTTGATCCACTCATTAAATGCTTCGCTAATACTTGGTATACAGATCTAAGTTCTACAATTTGATCCAAATTACACTCACTACTATTTTTACCTAGGATTTCTTCAATCGCCGGATCAAAACCAATTTTCTTTTCACCATTTCTAACTTCATTGACCAGATTAATTACGGCACCGACAACCACGCAAACCTCCCAGTTATCTCCCCGATAGTCTTTCTTAAACAAATTTTGCATCACCTTAGTAACAAGCTCAGGTAATCCCCAACGTTTTGACATAAGGACACCTGCTTCTGCTTGGGTAATACCAAATTGAGCTTCTTGTGCAGCAATGTAAATGTTCAGTTTACCTTCCGTCGCAAGTATCAATTCGTTCATTTCAAATGGGTAATGTTGGATCATAACTAGCTCACCGAAGCCAGCTAACAAAGCGTAAAGATAAATTTCTTCGCTGGAAACCAAGGTTTTCAAACTCGTTTCTGACACTAACAATTGACAAAATCGCGCTGCAGTTAAATTATCAGTCCAAAAGTCTTGTACAGAAAATTCTTTACACTGAGAAACATCCAGTGACTTACCTAATATCACGCTGAGTACAACGCTTCGTACCATCCTCATACCAAGTACTTTTATAATGGCATCCTTAATGCTAAAGATTGAAGACGGAGAGCTATAATAGGCTGAATTTGCTAGCCCAATAATGAGAGCGGAAAGCGACGGGTTCTCTTGAATCACTTCTGATAGTTGATCTAAATCCACATCGTTGTCGATGATCATTTCTAAGATCACTCTATCAGCCACAGAGCAGTTTGGAATATCGTCCATGGTTAATGGTTTCAAGCTCCCGGTTCTGCCGGACGCGCTTATCATTTCAGATACTGACATTGAAAATTTGCTCTGTTAACTTACTCTAAATATAGACCATAGAATGGTTCCAATTAGATCTAGGGGATATTTTTTGAATAAGCAGTCGTTGTTTGATCACTTTTGAACTATTAGGGAAAAATTAGTTTTGGCAAATTTACTAATTGAATGCTCATTTCTGCTGCTGCTTACCATTGTTGCTTGTCTGATTCTGATGCGAAAATTGAAAAAACCATTTTTCGCATCAACCCCAGAGAGGGTAGGGCGACTATCTCTTCGAGATTTCGAACTTATTGATTGTAATCTTCCGCTGGCTGAAGACTTTGGATTCTTAAATTGCCATGACTGTCTGCAAATTGGCGTTGAAATCGTTTTTGATCAGAACATGATTATCCATGGACCTACTATTTGCCAAGTAAATATTGATGGTGATTTTGTCAAAACAGCGGAAATGCGAGTGTTAGCACTTGTCGAAGGCCAGTTTCTGGATTTCATGATTATAGGAGAACCAAAACAGTTCGATCTTTTTACTCAACTGCCTTTGCCTTTAATAAAGTTAGATAAAAGATTGGTGATAGACGATCTGAATTTATCAGCTAATCAGGTTTTTGGCAGTAATAAAAAAGGGTTGCCAGTATCAACCCTCGTTGTTCCATCCTTTCGTAACAGAATTGCCACCATCTTGTTAACACGTTCTCGCCGACACAAAACATTTTCTTTATCGGTTCCTGTCGTTTCAGCGAATGCTGAGGTCTTTGTTCAGAAGTGGCGAATTGCAGCTATAAGCCCTGAAGAATTAATTCTCGCTTGTTTCCCTATTGAAATAAACAGAGAGGAAAAATGGCTGTTCTTTGAACAAGTTTATCCCGGCCAATCAGTATCTTGGGAATTAGATTTATCCAGCCTAACGATTCGACACAACGATGTAGGTCTTGCTTGGCAACAAAACTTCAATCTGACAAACCGAGCTTCTTTTATCGCCTGGTTGGGGATGGTTCATCCTCAGGATAGAAATAGAGTCAGGCGGGAATTTGAATTGTTCTTTCTACATCCAGAATCACCACTTAATTCTACATACAGAATGGCGAGTATTCAGGGTTTAGAGCTAACGGTGACCAGTATAGGGTCTCATGCTAAAGGTAAACTTACAAAAGGGATCCATCAGATTATCGAATCCCATTCCTTCCATGATGACGAAGAGTCACTTTTCAACCAACGCTCCTCTTCAGAATTTTCGGCCTTGTGCCATTCAATGGGACTTCGGGCAAAATGGATTAATCGAGAAAGTAAAACCTTGTTCCCTGTTGACCTTGATCTCAGAAATATAATCTTTTCAATAATTGGAGATAACAAGGACACTAGGGAAGTTTGTGTAGAAACCTTTCAGCCTAGTAATCAGAAAGTTCATTGTACGAGCTGCGGGGAAGGAATACACGGTGGCAGAGTCACGCTGACTATTAGAATCCCAAACCTGAATCTTCCACCTCAACATATTAATCAGATTCTAAGGTACGGATATCATACTCAAGCGTTACTAGTGGATGACAGTACAAAACTCGGTAAGGAACTCGGTGAATCATTAGGTGTACAGGAACAGATCCATCTCTTGGGAGGCCATCTTACCGTTATGGCTTCAAATGGAAGTATGATATTCGTTATCTTTTTGCCTATAAAAGAGACAAGTGACGTTAGTAACGCGGCGGTGAAGGATCGGTTTCCAGATGTTCCGACTGAATCTAACCCGTCGGTTCAGAGCCTCCTCATTATCGACGATCAAGAGATGGTTCTTAGCTACCTGAGTGAAACGCTGAGATTGGAGGGTTATCACGTTACCGGGTTTTCAAGCTCTGCAGAAGCGTTAAGGGATTTTGAATCAGATCCCTTCAAATACGATTTTGTTATTACTGACCAAAATATGGACGGCCTATCAGGAACTGAGATCATCAGTTCAATGCTGGCTATCAGACCGGAGTTACCCATAGTGCTTTGTAGTGGACAAAGTCTGCCTATTGGAGAACAGAATGCTAGCGCTTTGGGAGCGATGGCATTTTTTCGTAAACCTTTGGATATGCAAAAATTAGTGTCTTTATGTCGATCTCGACTATCAAGAGCAGGCCAGAAAAAGTGATTTGTTTTACTAGTAAATTCTTCAGTGGCGTTAATATGAAAAAACACATGCATCTAAATATCCCAATAACTTAATTTATGAAAGGGAATTAGCCAGAAAGCTTGCAATTCGCGGCGAAAATCTAGCATAGTTAAGTTTATCAATAGCTCGGAATTCATCTGCAAATGCAAGATGCTTCGGAAAATATCCGCAATATGCTAGAGGCAATGCCTCTAGGAGTGATTGAGATGAGCTCTGATGGTCTGATCGACTATGCAAATCATTATGCGCGAACCCTCGGAATACAAACCGAGAGATGTTTGACTGAACTAGTTCACGTTGATTCCCTTTCAAATTTCGAAAATTTAGTCGTATCTGGCAATACTGATATACAACTCGTAACGGATATTGCTACCCATCATATCCAAATCAGCCGCTTTTCAAGCAATTGTTATTTTATACAGGATCTCAGTGAGAAAATGGCATTGAGTGCGCAATTGCAAAAAAACAAAGGACCCGAAAGGAAGTTTATTCACGATATCAGTAATGCCTTAACGACGACGATGGGTTATTCAGAGCTGATTAACATGATGCTTGAGGAAAACGAGTCTATTACAGGTAATCGTCTCGCCACCGTGAGGCGTTATCAGAGCGAGGTGCTGACGGGTTTTAATAAAGCCGATACGCTAATTAAAGACCACAAGCAGGGGAAAGTAGTCTCCGAAGCTGTCCCTATTATTCGACGACATGTCATGATTGTTGATGATGAAAGGTCGATCACAGAATTTCTTTCTGAGTTAATGCGTGCCAGACATTATAAGGTGACAGCCTTTACATCCAGTATCGCGGCACTACAGTTCTATAAAGAAAACCTCGGTGGTGTTGACCTCGTAATTATGGATCAAATCATGCCTGAGATGAGCGGGATTAGTCTGGCGACAGAGCTATTGGCATGCAATATCGATCTGCCCATTGTACTTTGCACAGGCGATCATCGTCTAATTTCGGATCAATCTAGCGGCAAAGTAAGAATAGAACACTTTATTAGCAAACCCATCGACATCAACGAGTTAACACAAATGGTGAGTGCTATTATTGATTGAATGGCCTTCTATCAAGTTCAGTAATCCAACTGTGGTTTTTAGGTTTAAAGCAGCGCACTCAAAGTTGCTCCAATAGGATGATGGAGAACTAAGTCAAAGATCCCGTCCAACGGCGTAACTTCATTATTGATCATGATTAAGTTTGCGCCGTTATTGAGTGCGAGTTGTGGGAAGCCTGCTGCAGGATAAACGAGCAATGAGGTGCCAATGACAATCATTAGATCTGTATTTTCGCAAGCCGCTTCGGCTGCCATCATGGGACCAATAGGCATAGGCTGGCCAAATGAAATGGTTGCCGTTTTAATCAAACCATCACATACATCACAGTAGGGCAGGCTCTCGTCTGGCAAGAATATTTCTGCAATTGTTATTAATTCGAATCTCTTGTCGCAATCCAAACAGCTCGCATAATTGGCATTACCATGAATTTCGATGACCTGAGTATCAGGAATCCCTGATTTCTGATGTAGGCCATCTACATTTTGGGTGATGACGGAAAAAACCTTTCCCATTTCAACTAGGGTTGAAATAGCAATATGCCCGCTATTAGGTTTAGCGCTGTCGAGGCGATATTCATTAGAGAATTTTCGGCGCCATGACAGCCTTCGCGCATCTTCCGATGCGACAAAGTCATTAAAATCTATGGGTTGTAGACTTTTCCATACGCCATTGGGTCCTCGAAAATCTGGAATTCCGCTTTCTGTACTGATGCCTGCTCCGGTGAAGACGACAACTTTCGATGCGCTATCGAGTAGTTGTTTGAATTGAGCGAGTTCGACTGGTTTCATTTGATTGGCTGATGTTTGGCTATTTTCTATAAGATGCCACAGCTTCATAAGGATTTACAGACCTCTTACAAACTGTCACAGTGGAAAATTGCAATAAATGGAAAGTTATATGGGCATCTATGAAAAGTACTTCCTCCCAAAACTACTAAATCTCGTGATGAAATCGCCAGATTTAGCAGAGTTACGTAGACAGTGGGTGCCGGAGGCGAAAGGAAAAGTGTTAGAAGTAGGTATTGGATCTGGACTAAATTTACCTTTTTATTCCTCAGGAGTGCATGTCATTGGTGTCGACCCATCTATTGAATTGCAACAATACGCAAGAGAAGTGGCTGAGGAAACTAATGTCGACGTCGAATTCTTGGCACAAGGTTGTGAAGATCTGCCATTGGGTAGCGAAACTATGGATTCGGCAGTCGTGACTTGGACATTCTGTACTATTCCTGAACCAGAAGTTGCGCTTGCTGAAATTCGAAGAGTGCTCAAGCCTAGCGGAAAGCTAATATTTGTTGAGCATGGCTTGGCTAAAGAAGAAAAAGTAGCACGAACACAAAATCGTATTAATCCCGCCTGGAAACTATTTGCGGGTGGATGCCACTTAAATCGGGAGCCCGATAAGCTCTTACTAGACGCAGGTTTTAAATTTGAAACGATAACGGAAAGTTATGTTCCAGGGCCAAAATTTGCGACTTACAATTATCGTGGCATCGCAAGTTTAGCCTAAGGCTATTCTTGTTCAAGTCGATGAAAAGCCGAAATATAAGCCTGATCTGATCTGAATTCCAAGAGACGATCAAAAATTGCTTTTGCACACTCTATGGGTGATAAAAGTGAAGTATCGACTTTTATATCGTATATTTTATGAGCGTGACAGGTTTCAAAATGACCCACAGCGGTACCTGGAAAACGCCCTGGGCGGCTGCTTTCTCGCGCATTAATCACATTTTTTGGGCAGGTAACACCGACAAATAATACGCGATAAGGCTTAAAGACAGTGAGGTAGTCATCTAGGAAATCCGCCTCAAGGATAATGTCATCGATAATAATATTGTTTCCAGCCTCAACCATAGATGCCATGGCTCGACGCATGCCTTTCAACATTTGTTTACCTTGTGGTCCAAACTTGATATCGGTGTAGGGTACGTCTTTGTCTGGAACGGGTACGACATTGAGCCCTAGCGCACCATTTGTCCCGGACGCGGCATTTAAGCCTCTAAATTTTGCAGGTAAACCATCTCGAAACTGATCGAGGGCGATATGAAGATAAGGCTCGCTCAGCATCTCCTGAAGTGAGTAAGCTAAGGTGGTCTTACCAGCACTTGAAGTGCCATTTAGAAAAATTATTGAACCTGGTTCCATCAAAATACCACTTCACAAAGGCTTGGAATTTTTGAACCGACATGCTTACATACAATGTCACTGTTGGCTAGAAAACATTCCTGTGTCATTCATATGACCGATTTTACTGTTCGACTTCATTAACCGCATTAACTGCATTCACTAAGTAAGCGAGATAATTCATTGTCGAGAAAGAGTTTACAACCCTTTTGGCTAAAGTATTTCTTTGACTACTGTAATTGCATTTACGTCAATCATTTTTGTAAGCCGCAATTTGACGGCGTAGGGGAGGGTTTAAGAGTCATGAACCCTCGATACTTGGATATCTCAGGTCCAAAGATCACTCTGGGCCGCCACGTACATTTTATGGCCTTACGGGATAAACCTGTCCGACTTGCGGTATTTGAGGGATTGGGATCTATCGATATAGGTGATTATTGCCTGATAAACCCAGGTGTTCGAATATCTTCAGCAGATTCAATTGTCATAGGGCACAGTTGCATGTTTGCAATGAATGTCTATCTGTCCGATGCAGATTGGCATGATCTGCAACACCGCATATTTGCCCCCGGAAAGCATAGCGGTATTGTACTCGGCAATAACGTCTGGGTAGGAGATAGCGCACTTATCTGTAAAGGGGTCACTATTGGGGACAATAGCATTGTGGGTGCCTGGTCAGTAGTCACGAAAGATGTGCCTGCTAACGTTGTCGTGGCAGGAAACCCTGCCAAAATAATCCGACAATTAGATCCCTTAGATATCACAAGCCGGGAGCATCTTTTTAATATGGATATCACTTACGATCAGTTCGAAGAAAACTGGCATCGCGAAGGTCTCGCAGGCAACGGATTTGGACAATGGCTTCGCGCCATATTTTTTCCAAGAAATACAGACTAAATAGGATATATGTCGTATTCCTTGCAGGCCGAAATAATTTGATCAATGTCGTTTGTGCTAATGTCCTGATGTAATACCCATCTACTCCCTGAAATTTTAATACCTTTCGTTAATAGAAATTTCGCAAAGGCGCTTAAATCAATTTCTGGCGAAAGAAATATCATATTGGTTTCTGAGCTGCCTTCAAGTGAAAGTGTTGAGAAACCACTAAAGGCATCATGCAATTTCTTTGTATTATTATGGTCTTGAGACAATTTGTTAATGTTATTGATTAAGGCATATTGACCGGCTGCAGCAATCACGCCAGCTTGTCTCATACCACCCCCAATCATTTTGCGCCATCGTCGAGCATTTTTGATGAAATCTGCATCACCCACAAGCAATGAGCCTGCCGGGCATCCCAATCCTTTTGAAAGACAGATGGATACGGAGTCGAAATGCTCAGAAATATGAGAAACCGGAATGTCGAGACTCACTGCTGCATTGAATACACGAGCACCATCTAGATGACGAAGTAGATTATATTTCATGGCTAACTTACTGTATTTATTAAGATAATCCAAACTCAATACTTTGCCGGATTGAGTGTTTTCGAGACATACAAGCTTTGTGATGGCAAAATGAATGTCGTCGGGTTTGATATTACGTTCAATTTGTTCAAGGGGTAACTCGCCCTTTTCGCTAAAAGGAATAGGGCAGGGCTGAATCCCACCGAGAACAGCTGCTCCACCACCTTCATATTTATAAGCGTGCGCATCGTGCCCTACGATATATTCATGACCTCGTTGGCAATGGCTCAAAAGGGCAAGCAAGTTAGTCTGAGTGCCACTGATCCCCAAAAGGGCAGCTTCTTTGCCAAATAGATCCGCGGCATAGGCTTCTAGCTTATTGACTGTTGGGTCTTCTCCATAAACATCGTCACCGGTTTCTGCACGCATCATAGCATCTAGCATCGCCTCACTAGGGCGTGTGACGGTATCACTTCTTAAATCTATCAAGGTGTCTCCATTGAGTATCGTGTTCGTGATGGGGCGTATATTAGCGTTTTCTATACTGAATGATACCGCGTTGACTTATGTCGATTGCGACCGTAACGTGCGCACCCTATCCCTTAAGATTTCAGAGTAAACACTATGTACACAGGCATTGTTCAGTCATTGTTACCCGTCGCGACAGTAGAGTATCAAAATGGCCTGCTCAGCTTCGGTATCCATTTCCCAAAGGATTTACGAACGAGATTAGAGACCGGTGCAAGTGTCGCAGTGAATGGTTGTTGCTTTACGGTAACCGCAATAATAAATGATCTTGTGACCTTTGACGCCATTGCAGAAACACTCGCCATCACCAATATTAAAAGCTTAGAGAAAGAGACCTTGGTCAATATTGAACGTTCTGCCAAACCAAATGATGAGATTGGTGGCCATGTGCTCTCGGGTCATATTATCGATACAGCAGAAATCATTAGCGTTGAAGAAAGTGATAATAATCGGCGTGTCATATTCAGAGGCAAGGCAGAATGGATGAAATATGTCTTTAATAAGGGGTTTCTAGCAGTAAATGGTTGTAGCTTGACCGTTGCAGCAATTGATCATACATCAGAAGAATTCGCCATTAATCTTATACCCGAAACAATAAGAAGGACAAACTTCTCCATTCTAAACAAAGGTGATTGCGTCAACATAGAAATTGATCAACAAACTCAAGTGATCGTAGATACAGTTGAAAGGGTAATGAGAGAACGTTACCCGGCAAATGCCAAAGATGGCTAGGTTAAAACAGCGGTTCAAAGCACAGCCCTGATGCTATAAGATGCGCAGCCAAATCAATGTCAAATAAATTTTGTATGTCTGCGTTACATCTCTTCGATACCTATGAACGGAAAGTAAGACTTTTCGAACCCATTGAGCCTGGCAAAGTAGGCCTCTATTGCTGCGGGCCCACGGTATACGATTATGCCCACATCGGAAATTTGCGCACATATATTTTGAAGACATCCTCTTCAGAGCACTCAAGCTTAATGGCTTTGAAGTCAATTACGTGATGAACATCACTGACGTCGGCCACCTCACTTCGGACGCGGATTCCGGCGAAGATAAAATGGAAGTGGGCTCGAAACGATCAGGCATGACTGCTTGGCAAATGGCAGATCACTACACGGAGGCTTTCCAGAAGGATTTAGAGCGCCTGAATATCATAGAGCCAGGTACCTGGTGTCGCGCAACCGATCATATCAAAGAACAGATTCAGTTTATTCAGGATCTTGATTCTAAGGGATACACCTATAAAACGGGTGATGGGATTTACTTTGATTCCCAAAAGCTGAATAACTATGGATATCTTGCGCGCTTGGATATCGACGGCCTTATTGCCGGAGCACGGGTTGAAAATGAACGGCGACATGTGACTGACTTTGCGTTGTGGAAATTTTCACCTCCTGATGAACAACGGCAAATGGAATGGGAGAGCCCATGGGGCGTGGGTTTCCCTGGATGGCATATAGAATGTTCAGCTATGTCGGCAAAATATTTAGGCGATCTATTTGATATACATTGTGGCGGCGAAGATCACATTCCTATTCATCACACCAATGAAATCGCTCAAACTGAGGCAAGCCGTGGTACCCGCTTAGCTAATTATTGGATGCATGGTTACTTCCTCCAATTAGATAACAATAAAATGTCCAAATCCTCCGGTGAATTTCTTCGCCTAGAAGTCTTAGTGGAAAAGGGTATTGATCCTTTGATCTACCGATATTTCTGCTTAACTGCCCATTATCGAACGCAAATGTCATTTAGCTGGGAAAGCCTTGAAGCCAATGGCGTAGCCCTGCAAAGACTCTATCAGGCAGCTTATGATTGGGGAGAACCAGGCGTAATTCTTCCGGAGTTTATGGATCGTTTTACAGGCTATGTTAATGATGACCTCAATATCCAAAAACGCCTTTTATCTGTTCGTTGTTTTCCAACTCAGCTTTTAAAGTGTTTACTTTATTTTGAGCAGTAGTTTTTAGCGTATTAATAGCTTGACCGAATTCTTTTTT
>JAESSY010000053.1 GCA_016763855.1 Pseudomonadales bacterium | reverse complement strand
TTGGATGAATTGCCTCAATTATGGAACGTGTTGTTAGGTGAAATGAGCTTTATTGGTCCCCGTCCAGAACGGCCTGAATTTATTAAAGAGCTCGATCAAGAAATCCCATATTACAATTTGAGGCACACGGTAAAGCCTGGCATTACGGGATGGGCCCAAGTCATGACAGGCTACGGTGATTCAACGGAAGATGCCTTTGAAAAACTTCAGTATGACCTGTACTACATCAAAAATTATTCCCTTATTCTGGATATCTCCATCATGATAAAATCGATTAAAGTAGTCCTATTTGGAACGGGTAGATGAGAAAAAGTAAATGGGAAAAGTAAATGAGTGAAAGTAAATTAAGCGGTAGGGTGATACTCATCACGGGTGCCGGAGATGGCATTGGCCGAGTTGCGGCTCGTCATTATGCAGAAGCTGGCGCAAGCGTACTCTTACTCGGTAGAACTACCGAGAAACTAGCGTCAGTATATGATGAGATCTTAGCAAAGGGGCTTGCCAAACCGGGTATTATTCCTATGGATTTGGCCACGGCTGAACCAAAAGAAATGCAAGAACTTGCAGATGTCCTGTACGAAAAGTACGGCAGGCTAGATGGATTGCTACACAACGCAGCTATTCTTGGCAGTCGTGTTCCTTTTGAAAGCTACGACATGAACACTTGGATGAAGGTTATGCAGGTGAATTTCAACGCCGCATGCATTTTAACTAGGACCCTTCTGCCGCTTTGCCACCTTGCAGCATCTTCATCCATTATCTTCACCAGCTCTGGGGTCGGAACGAACCCAAGAGCCTATTGGGGCGCTTATGCTGTGTCAAAGCATGCCCTCGAAGGCTTTGCTAGACTACTTGCTGACGAACTAGAAAATACCTCAAAGATCAGAGTCAATATCCTTAATCCTGGAGGAACAAGAACCCGCATGCGAGCCGAAGCATTTCCAACAGAAGACCCCTCCACACTGAAAACTGCAGAAGAACTGATGCCCTTATACCTCTATCTAATGAGCGATGACAGTATACAAGTACATAATCAGATGTTTGATCCATCCTCCCTTGAAAAGCTCGATGCCTAATAGGGACAGAGGCGACCAAGGAAGAAACTTGCCCTTGCGGCAACGTATAGCCGAAACCGTTCCGATCTGTCGAGGACGCTTCAAAAAAAGTGACAAACTAATGACGATTCAATACCGAATAATTTGATCTTATTTTGACACCAAGCAAGCTCAAAGTTTTTATATCATTGAAAGTAAACACTTTTTTATGACCTAAACAAGGTGGCTGAGGCAATTGGCACGGATTTCGCTTATCTAGCTCCTATACAAAGTCATTTTGATTTAGAAAGGATTAAGCGATGCCGACTCAATTTGGAACAACTGCTGATTTCAATGAGACCAAAGTTATCTTTAGCTCTACGGATCATGCAGGGCAACACGATACAGATATACGCTTTCGGCTTATTCAAGCGCTCCAAACAACCCTCGATATGGAAACTCTGTTCAATATATTCTCTGACCTAGTTCAACCTACGGTTTCCTTTGATGGATTCAGTTTCAAATTGGATTTGCTAGATGTCGACTTAAACTTTGGCAAACAGTCCATGCATTCATGCAGCTATAGACTCATCACCCAGCAAGACTACCTAGGAGAGTTGACTTTTTACCGCAGCAAGAGATTTCCAGAAAGAGAACTCGCCGTATTAGAAAGCTTGCTCAATACCATCGTTTTCCCACTTCGCAATGCCATCCGATACCAGGATGCCCTAACCGCAGCCTTGTCAGATCCACTTACCGGAGCAGGCAATAGAATCGCATTAAATAATACACTGCAAAGAGAAATTGAACTAGGCAAACGATACGAGGATTCAATGGCAATTTTGATGGTCGATCTCGATGAATTTAAATCCACCAATGATCGCTTCGGTCATAACTGTGGTGATCAGGTGTTACGAAAACTTGTCCGAACCATGAAGGAGGAAATTCGAGGATCAGATGTTGTATTTCGCTACGGCGGAGAAGAATTTGTCATCCTGTTAAACAAAACCAACCTTGAAGCAGCAGTCATTATTGCTGAAAGATTACGAGAGCGCGTTGAAAACCTAAACCTCAAACAAAAGGACCAGGTCATTACAACTTCAGTTAGCGTAGGACTTTCCATGTTGCACCCGGAAGACACTGTCACCAGACTACTAGAGCGCGCGGACTTTGCAATGTACAGTTCAAAGAATGATGGCAAAAATAGAGTTACCGTTTGCGACGAACGAAGTGCGGGCGCAGCTTAATAGACCCTATTATCTATTCCGTACTCGTTTCTTTTCATGGCGCTTCATGCCAGCCATTTCATATAGCATTCGAATATCCTTGGGCTTGATATCGGTGTACTGCCCCGCCTTAACGGCAGAGGGGATAAAGAAACTACCATAGCGAACTCGCTTTAATCTACTGACTGTTAATCCTTGGGATTCCCATAAGCGGCGAACCTCGCGATTTCGACCTTCCATGACGACAACATAGTACCAATTGTTTGCGGCATCTTCGTCGCGGCCCTTTTGAATATCAGTAAAGCGCGCAAAACCATCTTCGAGCAGCACGCCTTCTTTCATGTTTTCAATTTGCGCATCGCTAACATTACCCAATATTCTCACCGCATATTCTCGATCGATATGGCTAGAGGGATGCATCAATTTGTTTGCCAGTTCACCATCAGTCGTAAACAACAACAATCCACTCGTGCTGTAGTCCAATCGACCAACCGATACCCAGCGTTGTTTCTTTAGCTTTGGTAAACGATCAAAAACGGATTTTCTTTTCTCTGGATCTTTTCTCGAACAAATTTCACCGCTGGGTTTGTTATAGAGTAAAAAGCGATGTGCCTGTTTCTGTTGCTTAATCGGCCTACCGTCTACGGCAAGTCGATCCTCTGAATCTACACGATCACCCAATTTTGCTTTTTTACCATTAACACTGACTCGGCCTTCTTCAATCCAGACTTCGATGCCGCGACGACTTCCCATTCCCATATTCGCGAGCACTTTTTGTAATTTTTCAGTCATTGTCGATACCACTCTTGTCAGCTTCGCTTCCTGTCTCTGGATCATCCCTTTTGGATTCGGCTTCTTCGTCTACGACTACATTCTCTTCTAGATCTTTGGCTTCAGTATTATTCTCTGGGCTGGCTTCTACTTTATTCTCTTGATCACTACGTTCATGCTTGCCCACTTCCAGATTGCCTTCATCGAGATCATCTTCATCGAGATCATCTTCGTCAATAGGGTCACGCATGACATTCTTAATGTTCTCTTGAATGGAATTAACCTTTTCAATCACACTATCCAGCGTTGCATCATCGGCAGCATCGGATGCAGCTTCAGCTTCTTCTACAACCAAATCCAAAGACCTTGGTTGAATCAAGTCTTCAACACCCAAGTCTAGTTCTTCATTCATTTTGTCCAGATCCTTTATCTCGGACAATGTAGGTAGCTGATCAAGACTCGAAAGATCGAAGTAATCCAAAAATGTTTTTGTAGTCGCATAAATTGCGGGTCTGCCAGGCACATCTCTATGACCAACAACCCTGACCCACTCCCGTTCCAACAGACTGCGCATAATGTTAGTGCTAACCGAAACACCACGGATCTCTTCAATATCGCCGCGGGTGATAGGTTGTTTATAAGCTATAAGTGCCAGCGTCTCAAGAAATGCGCGGGTATAGCGAGGCGCCTTCTCAGCCCACAATTTGTCAATCCACTGGCTGTAATCACTCCGAACCTGAAAACGAAACCCACTAGCGACCTCTTTAAGCTCAAATCCTCGACCCTCAAAATCTGCTTGAACCTCAGAGAGGACAACTTTTACATCCGCACGACTGGGTTGTTCATCCTCACCAAACAATTGAATTAGCGCATCAATTGATAGCGGTTTATCTGCGGCAATTATCGCCCCTTCAAGAATTTGTTTTATTGGCAATTCACTCATTTTTTCTACAACATCTCATTATTATCAGTATCAACTTCTTCAGTTGCCGCTTCATTAAAAGCTTTAGCTTTCACATGAATAGGAGCAAATGGCTCGGCTTGTACTATTTCTAGCAAAGATTCTTTCATCAATTCCAACAGAGCCAAAAAAGTGACCGCAACACCTGACCGACCTTCTTCAACTGAAAACAAAGAAATAAATGGCACGAATTGATCTCCGGCAGCCTGCACTTGATTCAGAATTCTGGACATTCTCTCACGAGTCGAAAGCGGTTCAAGCTCAACTCTATGGCTTCCAAAATTATCCGAACGCTTCAAAACTTTGGATAGGGCTAATAACATTTCCTGAAGCTGCACATCCGGCAAAGGTCTATCTTTATTGACAACTGGCGTATCAGCGCTGGCTAACCAATAGTCTCTATTCAGGCGCTTCATATCATCGATATCCAGTGCTGCCTGTTTAAATCGTTCGTACTCCTGTAAACGACGAATGAGTTCAGCTCGGGGATCTTCCTCATCCTCTCCTTCTTCAGTTTGACGCGGAAGCAGCATTCTTGATTTTATTTCAGCCAGAACCGCTGCCATGACCAGGTACTCCGCTGCGAGCTCCCACTGCATATCCTTTACAAATTCGATGTATTCCATATATTGCCGCGTAATCTCAGCAACCTTTATATTGAGAATATCGAGGTTCTGTCGACGTATCAGATAAAGCAATAAATCCAAGGGCCCTTCAAAGGCTTCGAGAATGACTTCTAAAGCGTCCGGTGGAATGTAAAGATCGAGTGGTAACTGGCTAATGGGTCGACCTTCGACAACTGCGAATGGCATTTCAGATTGAACAGCGCCTTCTTGGCTTGTACTAGCCGCTCCTGATTGCGCATTCCCGGATTTCCCTCCAGATTTGCTTCCCCCATCCGTTTTTGTGTTTGTTGTGTCTGTCATAAACTTATCTGTAATTTAACCCCATTGCCTGGCGTACATCTTCCAGGGTTGATTTCGCGATGACACGTGCTTTTTCGCATCCTTCCGCAACAATAGATCTCACCAAATCTGGATTCTCTTCGTATTGCCGTGCTCTTTCTAGCATGGGCTTTTGTTCTGTCAAGATCGATTCTGTCAGCGGTTTTTTACAATCAATACATCCAATTCCCGCTGAAATACAACCTTCTTTTACCCACTGCTTTACATCATCCTTGGAATACAAAACATGTAACTTAAATACTGGGCATTTATTCGGATTACCGACATCATTTCGCCGCGCTCTGGCAGAATCTGTCGTCATCGTTTTTATCTTCTTCTCGATTGATACGGGGTCTTCCCTCAAACCAATACAATTGCCTGCAGATTTTGACATCTTTGCGCCATCAATACCGGGGAATACCGCCGTTTGGGTTAGCTGCACTTGAGGTTCAGGCAATATTGGCCTACCACCTCCGTCAAGATATCCAAAGAGACGATCCCTATCGCCATTGGAAATATTGGCTTGCCCCTGTAACATTGCTTGAGCCTTTTCGAGAGATTCCTGAACACCTTTTTCCAAAAAATCCCTTCTTAGTTCTCGATACATTTTCGCATTTTTTCGACCCAACTTTTTAATGGCAATCTCAGCCATTTCAACAAAACCTGAGTCCTTCCCATAAATATGATTAAACCGACGTGCTATTTCACGGGTTAGTTCCACGTGGGGAACCTGGTCACTCCCAACCGGTACATGTCCTGCCTTATAGATGAGGATGTCCGCGCTTTGTAAAAGGGGATAACCCAAAAAACCATAAGTCGAAAGGTCTTTTTCATGTAACCGTGCCTGCTGGTCTTTAAAGCTGGGTACACGTTCGAGCCACGCCAAAGGCGTAATCATCGAGAGCAATAAATGTAACTCAGCATGTTCAGGGATTCGAGATTGTATAAACAAACAAGCTGATCCGGGGTTAACCCCCGCCGCTAACCAATCAATGACCATCTCCCATACATTATTCTCTACTATTTTTGGATCATCATAATGGGTTGTCAGCGCATGCCAATCTGCCACAAAAAACATGCATTCATATTCATGCTGTAATTTAATCCAGTTCTTTAAGACGCCGTGATAGTGACCTAAATGTAGTGGTCCTGTCGGGCGCATACCCGATAGGACACGATTCTGTGCTTCAAGCAAGCTCAAGAGGTTCCTTAGTTAGTTGATTACGTGTCTGCAAATTGTATCTGCGGATAGTGTTGATAATAGTGTCTTCGAATTGCGCCTGTGAGAAATAGGATGGTCATTAGATGCCTAGGGGCCTGTCCGAGAATAGAGACCCTTTATTATATTCTTTCTCGATTTTAATTTTTGGTGCATTATAACGATGAAATCTGGTTCTGTCTCTAAATCATAACGCGCCTTTTCATTGTATTAGGTCGAAAAGAGTCCTGTATCCCCACATCCAGAGCGGACTATCTCAGGTATGCCTGCTTCTAGGTTCACAACCGTCGTAGGTTCTAGCCCACCAAACCCGCCATCAATAATAAGATCAACTTGATGTTTCAGCAAATCCCGTATTTCGATTGGATCAGTCAATGGATATTCGTCTCCAGGCAGAATCAGCGTTGTGCTCATCATTGGCTCTGCAAGTTCTGCGAGCAAAGCCATACATATTGGGTTGTCAGGCACCCGAAGACCGATCGTCTTTCGTTTTGGGTGAACTAGCCTTCGGGGGACTTCTTTTGTCGCAGGCAATATAAAAGTGTAAGGACCCGGGGTTGCCGCTTTGATCTGACGGTAGGCAGAGTTGTCTACCTTTGCATATACACTCAAATCTGACAAATCCCGACAGACCAAAGTGAGATTGTGCTTGCTGGATAATCGTCGAATCCCACGAATCCTTTCAATTGCCGATTTATCCCCAATATGACAACCAAGAGCATAAGCAGAATCGGTAGGATATACCACGACCCCACCTCGGCGAATGATGTCCACAGCCTGATGTATCAGACGGTTCTGAGGATTTTCAGGGTGAAGTCGAAAAAACTGGCTCATACATCATTTCCATTTCGAATGGCCGTATTGTACGCTTTAAGGAAGGTCAGAAGGAGCCCTCTGATTCAGGACTAGTAAATCTCCAAATAAGTCCTATTTCCAATATTATTCAACGCTCCCCCTAAACACTCGATAAGAAATGGCTTATTATTCGTACAGATCATCCCGTATCACAAAAAATCAGAGACATAGCTACAAAATATCATGAAACAGTTTACCGAGTTTGTTCCCATTGCCGCTTTTACCGGCGTCCATTTTTATACAAAAGATATCTTCTTCAGCACGGGTGTATTAATGATCGCCATGCTAGGGCAACTAGTTTATAAATATGCAAGCAGCGGGAAAGTGCAGAAAAAAACACTCTATATCTTTGGAATAGTCGTGGCCCTTGGTTCACTCACCTTGATTTTTAGGGATAAGATTTTTCTACTATGGAAACCGACAATCGTCAATTGGGTATTTTGTCTCGCCTTGCTCGGAAGCCAATTACTCTCCAAAGAAAATTTGATTAAAAAAATGATGGGCCGTCAACTCAGCCTACCTAACCACGTTTGGAAAAACCTGACACTGGGATGGAGCCTCGGCTTTTTTGTCGCTGGCGTGCTAAATCTCTTTGTTGCTTTTAACTTTAGCCTTGATGCCTGGGTCACTTATAAATTATTTGGTGGATTCGGCATTACAGTCATCTATATGGTGATTATGATGACTTACCTGGTTAAGGGTGGTTATTTGGAAGAAATAGAATCAGACATTGCAGATTAACTTTTTGGAAGAAAGATAAATGTTGTACGCCATAATAAGTGAAGATGTCGATGATAGCCTTGCGCTACGTAAAAAAACACGTCCAGCACATTTAGCCCGTGTTGCTATTTTACAAAAGCAGGGCCGCATTATCATTGGTGGACCTCATCCTGCAATTGACAATGAAGATCCTGGAGACGCAGGGTTTACAGGTAGCCTTATCATTGCTGAGTTTGAATCACTCAATGCAGCCAAAGCCTGGGCAGATGAAGACCCCTATGTCATAGCAGGCGTCTACAAGAAAGTGTTAGTAAAACCCTTTGTGAAAGTAGCCCCTTAAACCATAAAGTCCAAATCGAGAAGCGCTTCTATGATAATGCTGAATCTACGGAAATACTTTCTATTGACACTGATAGGACTGGCTCCAAATAGTTCTTATGCCGCAGAGGATGATTCAAACGAATTAGATCTGGAGATTCGCGACGAAACTGTCTACGTCAGAGACACGCTATATGTACCCTTAAGAGGCGGTCAATCTACCGGGCATCGAATCCTGCATCAGGGATTAAAGAGCGGTACAGAACTAACACGCCTGGGTATCAATGAAACATCAGGGTATAGCAAGGTAGTGACTGAGAGCGGTATGGTGGGTTGGATACCCAGTCAATATTTAGTTCAAGAACCGAGCGCCACCATCCGCCTTGCCGAAACGACTACATTGCTTGAAAAACTCCAACAGGACCACAACCAAACAGTGGATCAGTTAAACAATCAATCGAATGAACAAATTGCAACTCAAGATGAATTATCAAAATTGTCAGAAAGCAATTTAGGCTTGCAGAGTGAACTAACTGCAATCAAGGGCCTCGCTGCAGACGTTATATCTATTGATGCACGCAATGAAGAATTAAAACTAGAACAATCATTGCTCAACGATCAAATCAACGTATTGATCGAGAGCAATGAAGAACTACGAGATACCTCTGCGCAATCATGGTTTATTCGAGGAGCGGGCACGATATTGGTGGGTCTAATCTTCGGTTTTTGGGTTGCTCGACGAATGTATCTTAGCAATAGGCACGGCTGGAATTAATCATGAGAACAAAACTCAGCGTTAATCTAAACAAAATCGCATTAATCCGAAACTCTCGTGACACCGTCATACCCAGCGTTGTTGAAGCAGCAGAAATTGCGATTACTGCCGGCGCAGAAGGTATCACAGTTCATCCTCGCCCCGACCAAAGACATATTCGGCCAAGCGATGTAAGAGACATTGCGAAATTGTTAGCGCAAGAAAAATATTCCCATATTGAATTCAACATCGAAGGAAACCCCTATGCGCCCGCCGAAGCTTCAAACGGATATCCGGGCTTTCTAGCATTAGTAGCAGAAGTCAAGCCTCATCAAGCAACTCTGGTACCTGATGATCCTACGCAACTCACTTCCGATCACGGTTGGAATCTGAGCGGAGAATCAAATAGCCTAGGTAAAATTATCGACAAACTGAAAGATCAGAATATTCGTGTCAGCCTTTTTATGGAGCCTGATCAAAAACAGATAGAGAGAGCCGCTCACATAGGCACCGATCGTATCGAATTTTATACGGGTCCCTATGCCGATGCCTTCCCCAATCATGAAGAAATACTGAAACAATTTATCAAAAGCGCAGAGCAGGCCGGAGAACTCGGTTTAGGTATCAATGCTGGTCACGATTTAAATTTGGACAACTTGGGAATGTTTTGTAGCGAAGTGCCTGGGGTTGAGGAAGTATCGATAGGGCATGCCATCATTACCGATGCGCTTTGGATGGGATTGGCAAATACCGTGCAAAAATATCGTACCATTCTAGACAATCTCGCCTAATTTACCTCTAAGCTTCCACAAAGCTTGGAGTTCACCCCGACAATGCGTATCATCGAGCGCAAAATAATGGGCAGTCTTTAAAATCATGAATTCAACCGTCAAAAACATCATCATCAGTTTAGTCATTTCCGCAATCGCTTATTTAGCAATTGGTTTTCTACATCCCAATGGTCCAACATTACCTTCTTCTATGCCAGAATGGCTCTCACTTGGGGTGATTTTTCTCGCGACTCTAGCCGCCAGTTTTCTAAGCGCTTCATCAGCGGGACATTATACTAGCGCTAGTTCAGGCGCTTATTCTGAAACTGGCACAGTTAAGTGGTTCAACGTCAAAAAGGGATACGGTTTTATTACCCGTGACGAGGGTGACGACATTTTCGTTCACTATCGAAATTTACAAGGCAAGGGACGTCGTACAATTTCTGAAGGCCAACGTGTTGAATTTGTCGTTATAGATGGTGACAAAGGCCTCCAGGCAGATGAAGTTCAAGCGATCTAATATCAATATTGACTAAACGTGTACTAAACGTTTAGTCAAAAAGCAGAACAATCACTACATGCACCAAATTATTTTCGTGGCGTCTGCCGACAGCGTTGCCACCATGGAAGCGGATGAAAACCCATCCCAAGCCTATCCCTGCATGTCAAGCCAACAATTTCACCGTGATGCCAGAGCACAACTTTATGCTCTGGTTACAGGAGAATTCCTTCTTGAAGCGAGTGAAATGGAGTACCTGGATCAAACCCTCACTGAAGAAGGCCCTTTCATCTACATACTATCAGCGCATCTTTTGAAAAGCCTTGCACGACTTGATGAGGATGATGTTGAAGCACTTTCACTTTCTTGGATGCAGTGTGAGGAAATCGAAGCATTGGACTTAGATGCAAATGACCTACACGATTTTATGTTTCAACTCGTTCACTTTTCCCAGATCGCATTCAATGACGATCTAAACGTTTATATCTATTCTGATGATTAACCTAGAAACCACAGTTGAGCGCGTCTGATTACCGTCAATTTTCGCCATGGCAAAAAATAAACGACTGGTTTATTCGACAGACAAGGGCAAGTATTGTCCTAACTGTTCTCAACCTATCCAACAATGCAGCTGTAAAACCAAACCGAAATCTGAGAAAACAGATGGTATTGTCCGTTTACAAAGGCAAACCAAAGGACGTGCAGGAAAACCCGTTGTAGTTATATCAGGACTAGGACTTGACCTAGGTGAACTCAAAAATCTATCAAAAAAGCTCAAATCCAAATGTGGCGTGGGCGGTAGTATCGAAGAAAATAATCTATTGATTCAAGGTGACAAGCGCGAGCTCATAAAAAAGGAGCTCGAATCAATGGGATTTACCGTCAAGGGAAATTCCCCTTTTTAATTGAAGTGAATCATGGGAAAAATTACAAAAAAGCGTAAAGAATCGCTAAGTAAAATAGAC
>JAESSY010000052.1 GCA_016763855.1 Pseudomonadales bacterium | reverse complement strand
GTGATTGAGATGCCATTCTCTTTGCAATGTGCCTTAAGAATGCTGATATCAAAGGGGAAGCAGACGTTGATGTGGGGATAATCCATCGCCTTAAAAAATGCATACTGTTTCCGGCGGGACCAAGAGTCAAGGTCAAGAATTTCCATTCAGATCTCTCATGTTTTATCTGATTTTAGCAGTACGACTTTAACTTATTACTTTAACTCAGGGAGAAGAAGATACCTGCCAGTGTCGCGCTCATTAGATTCGATAAGGTTCCTGCTGCTACCGCTCGCATACCTAAGCGTGCGATATCGTGGCGACGACTGGGTGCAAGCCCTCCTAAGCCTCCGAGTAAAATTGCAATAGATGCGAAGCTTGCGAAACCACAAAGTGCAAAGGTGGAAATCACCTGAGCTTTTTCTGACATGCCATCTTTAATACCCACGAAATCGATATAGGCGACAAATTCGTTCAACACTAACTTCTGACCGATCAAGCTGCCAGTTCGAACTGCATCATCCCAAGGTACGCCCATGAGGAATGCCAAAGGCGCTACTAACCAGCCAAGGATTTGTTGCAAGGTTAAGTTTTCTAGTGTCTGCTGCAAGGTCAGATTTTCTACGCCAAGCATACTCACGATACCTCCTATGGCGCCCGCGATACCCCCTATAGCGCCGTTTAACAGAGCGATGAGGGCAATAAAGGCAACGAGAATCGCACCAATATTCATAGCGAGCTTCATGCCTGTTAAGGCGCCTGCAGAGGCTGCGTCAATGACATTTGAGGGTGAGTATTCGTCGTCATAGTCGATGTTCTCTGCAATATCTACTGGGGTATCGACTTCAGGTTTGATGATTTTTGCCATGAGTAAGCCCCCAGGTGCCGCCATAAAACTTGCGGCAATAAGGTACTTAAGTTCAACACCCAGGCTCGCATAGCCCACCAATACCGCCCCTGCCACTGAGGCCAACCCTCCCACCATGACGGCGAATAGTTCAGAGTCGGTCATATTTTTCAAATAGGGTTTTACAACAAGGGGGGCTTCAGTTTGCCCAACGAAAATATTTGCTGTGGCGGATAATGACTCTACCTGGCTTGTGCCTAGGGCTTTGGAAATTAACCCGCCAAAAAGACCAACGATTTTTTGCATAATTCCGAGATAATAAAGTACAGCAACTAAGGCAGATAAGAAAACAACGATAGGGAGTACATTGATGGCAAAGATGAAGCCCTGATCACCGTTGAGCAAATTACCAAAGAGAAACTGTGTCCCGACATTGGCATAATTAATAACATTTTGTACGCCGTTTGCTGCACCGGTTAGTACCGCTTGGCCAAGAGGAACATATAGGACTAGCGCTGCAAAACCTGCTTGAATGGTGAAAGCGCCAATGACAGTCCGGGGATTGATGGCTTGTCGATTATCCGAAAGTAATACAGCGATGCCGAGAAGGGCAAGAATCCCTAGTAGTCCGATCACGGTGGTGTGTCTCCTATTTATTATTGTGTTTTTTTAGTGCTTGTTACTGGTAAGTACACAGTTAAACGATTAATCTGCATCGAAATATATAAGCTATTAGTGGTGAAGGCAACATGTGTAGGAGGTCAGATGACATCTTATTTTGAAAAGTTAAGGGTCTTACAAGCGAAAGCTTACGCACCTTATTCCAACTTTCGTGTTGCTTCTATTTTGGTGATGTCAGATGGCGAAGAATTCTCTGGGGTTAATGTTGAGAATGCCTCTTTTGGAGGCACTATTTGCGCAGAGAGAAGCTCGATTGTTTCTGCCATTTCATCCAGAGGAAGTGAAGGAACTTTTAAAGAAATCCATCTATTAGCGGGTGAAGATTTTGCGATGCCTTGCGGTTTTTGCCGACAAGTCATGAATGAATTTGTGGACGAGGATTTTAAAATAATTGTATATAACCATTTAGGTGAGACACAGGTTTGCACCATGGCATTGCTCTTACCCAATAGTTTTTCTAGGGAAAATCTGATTTAGGCACGAGAGTCTATAACTTGTTTAATTGCGTGTTTATACTGGGTTCCATAAAAATAATAAGATAAAAATTCAATAGAGGTATCGATGTCAAAAGCTTTTCTGACTGCTCAGCAATTAATCGAAGATTCTTTCCGCTTGGCATCACTTGTTTATGAAGATGGCTTTAGGCCGGATTTTATTGTTGGTATTTGGAGGGGCGGCGCGCCAATTGGTATCGCTGTGCAAGAGTATTTTGATTATAAAAATATTGATACGGATCATATTGCGGTTCGGACTTCGTCATATCATCAAATTGGACGGCAAGCCAAAGAAATCAAGGTGCATGGCTTGCACTACCTGATTGAAAATGTAAATGCACAAAATAGTTTGCTGATAGTTGATGATGTTTTTGATACAGGTCGTAGTATTGAGGCCTTAATAAAGCAGTTAAAACAATCAATGCGACTTAATACGCCACAAGATATTCGCATTGCTTGCCCTTACTTTAAACCTGCAAATAATAAGACCAAGATTATTCCAGATTATTCCATACACGAAAGTGATGAATGGTTGGTTTTCCCACATGAATTATCTGGACTGACACCTGACGAAATTATTAAGGGTAAGTCCGACCTCGCCGATATAGTTGGCCTTATCATTGATAATAATGAAAAGGTGGGCTAAGGCGTATAAATTTCGTTAAGGTAAGCTGCGATTCGTATGCCAGCCTGTTGTAAGCGTTGTTTTAGAATTGGTATGTTTTCGTATAGATACCCGTATGAGATGGAATCTGAATCGGGATAGATGCGATCCCTGATGTTGGCACTTTCTCTTATCCAAACTCGTGGGTCTGTCTGTTGCCAATCCGTAATATTCGAAGGGGTGATCTTCTCGTTAAGCCAGCTAGTCCATTCAGTATAAGAAAGTTTTTTCTGGTCAATCATGCCTGAATCCCATACACGATGGAGGTTTGAGTCATCCCAAAAAAACTTTATCTTTCTATCATTTCCACCACGATCTGTGCCGTTTCCTGCGTGCAGGGGTTGATGTAAGTCTCCAATTAAATGAATCGTAAAACGTAGCGCGAGTTGCTTTTCGGATTGGCTTGCCTTTTTGCCCAGAAGTATTTTTTGAAATGCTTCAATGCACTGACAGAATCCCCGTGTTTGGGTGCACGCTTATATTCTTGACCTTCTGCTACGGTGACGTAGTGAAATGGTGATGCCGTCTTCTGCCAGTACTCCGAAGGATTTGATCGCATTTCATCCGCGTAAGTTGAGGCTTCAGAAAGCGTTTCATTGGGTAATATTGATTCTACTGCTACCTTCGCGCTATCTGAGAGGTGTTTGCTTGCGATGGCGCCGGTAATACGATGTCCTGTTTGACCCCATGCGAAAACACTATTGGGGAAAGCTATGAGTAATGATAGAAAAATGATCGGTTTCATAGTGTAGCCGTTTCTATAATAGAGAATGAAAGAAAATTAGAGCATGAAAGTAAAATAGCCCGTGAAAGAAAATTTTAACATAAAAAAAGGGTGGCCAATGCCACCCTTTTTCAAACTACTTATCTCTTTAACATTGCTGTTTTAGAATGAGAATTCGATACCTAATCGAGCTTCCCAAAGAGATCTGTTTTCGTTCAAATCAGTAACACTTCGATTGCTGAATCGTTCGTAAACGTAACGTCCCTGATTGTCGATAGAAGCAGTAACAACGCGTTGAGAAAAGAATTGGTTGTCGTTCGCTTTACCCCAGTCGTCATTCAGGAGGTTAGACAGGTTAAATACCTTGAGGAAAACCTTACCCCTTATATCGTCTACAAACGTAGGCAATTCCTGATCGAAACGGAAGTCCATTCGATAGCTCCATTTGGCGTTAGTTTCGTTACGATCAACAAAACCACCACGACTTAGGTCATTGTCACCAACAAAGGCGAAGAATGCAGCCTGATCAAATCCAGGCTCGAATACAACATTGGGATCGTTTGCATCTGTAGGTACGTAAAGCAGATGGCGACCGAAGAAACCGTCTCCTTCAAGATCTGAGCCAGACATCACGAAACTCTGAGGTTGACCTTCAGCTGCGGTTCCAAAGAGAGAGAATCGTGTTCTCAAACCTGGGAAAAACTCTTTCGCATAGACCAACTTAAAGGTAAATCTATGTGGGTTAGCGTAGTTTGAAGCACCAACACCTGGATCGTTAATATCCAGTGTTGCCAAGTTATCAAAGTTAGAACCCGCTACTGAACTGGTCATAGGGCTTACATCTTCTGTGTCAGAATAGGCGTAACCTACAAACATTTCCAAACCAAAATCAAAATCTTTTTGGAAAGAAACTGATAAAACATCTGAGCGTGGTGTATCTCTCGCATTGGTCAACATCAAATTATCACTTCCATTGACGAAGTCATAGATGGGTTGGCCTAAGATAGTAGTCCCAACAATTTCTTGTGAAAGGTCTACGTAAATAGCAGCATCCTTTGTTCTTGAATGCAACCAATCAAGATCCATTTGAACATCGCCCCATGGAAGATCGTAAGTAGCGCCAATCGCAAACTTCCATTCAGAAGGTTGGTCGTAACTTGGGTCTAAGAGTACAACTCTCCTTGTACTACCATTTGTAACGGATGTTGATGCAACGGTATCGAAAAGTACTTGAGGAATGCCACGTCCTGGGCCGCCAGCAGTGAGTGGAATTTCACCGTTAAGTACTGACAAGCCACCAAAGTTATTCAAACGCTCCTGAACATTTGTGATGCCGTCATTGCTGTAAGAGTTTGATATCCAAACGAGTGGGTTACCACCTGAATAGAGACCAAAACCACCACGAACGCTGAGCACATCACTGGCTTCCCATTCGAATCCAATTCTAGGCATTAACGAATTGAGACCGTCGATATTGGCATCGTTACGCAATCCACCGTTTGCATCTGCAAAATTTTGATTAAACTTGGGCGTATCATCGCTTTCGAAAGTCTCATAACGTAAGCCATAAGTGACAGTCAAGTCATAATCTGCGAGGTACCATTCGTCTTGAATGTAAAAGCTATGTTCTATATTGGTAAAGTTAGCTCCCGCATCAGCGGCGACATTACTGCCTCCACCACTACCATAGAAAATTCTGCTAGGTGTACCTAGCTGGAATTTATCGATGCCAGATGTGCGACAACCCAGTCCGAGTGTATCGTCAGCCCGACCTTGAGCCGTTAACGCTGCACAAGCAGGATCATTGCCAGAGGAATCGTCAAAGAAGTCCCATTCGCCGCCTCTTGAGTGTTGAACAAAAAGATTGAAAGTTTCTCTCTCTTGTCTCTCGTAACCCGCTGTAATAACGTGATCTCCAACGAGATAAGTACCCACTAATTTAAAGAAGTCGGTTTCATTAAAGAGATCATTAGCCTGGCGAGAATCATCAGCACCGAGATAGACCACATTGCTTCGACCGTTAACACTAATTTGGAAATCACCAAAATCCCCAGGGCCTCGCGTTTGTTGTAAGTCATCTATTGTGTTGTTGCTGAGAAATATTTCTGTTGAAAAGGCATCGGTCCATTGTGATGACAAAATAGCAGTTGTTGTTTCTGTTTCAGATCCCTTTACATAAAAGTGATTTGCAAATTCAAACTCTCTGCTATCTCCATCTGAAGCTCTGTCTTGGAAGCCATCAAAATAAGCGTAAATTAACGCTAATGAATGATCTTCGTTAATATTCCAATCTACACGGAGCATATACTTTTCGTTTTCTTGTGTTCCGTCAGAAGGTGCGCCGCCGGGATCGTAATTGTAAACGTTTTGCGCAATATTGGTGATGAGATCAAAGTTTTCTTTGGATAACCAAGGGCGTTCTGTACCTATGCCCGATCCATTAAATCCCTGGCCGAGAAATCGTGGCTCATCAGATTTTTCATAAGAGCCAAAGAAAAACAACTTATCCTGGATGATAGGTCCGCCAACGCTGACGCCCCATTTCGATTCGTTGTAATCAGGTGTGGTGACGTCTGCTTCGCCGTCAATAGACTCTCCACGGAGACCCTGGTCTGTGTGCTCATAGAAAACGACTGCTTCCCATTCGTTGGTGCCCTGTTTGGTAACCGAGTTGATATTACAAGCAGAAAAGCCACCGAAGGTGACATCAAAAGGCGCGAGTTCCACAGAGACCTGTTCAACCGCATCAAAGGGAAATGGCATCCCCGTGGCAGCTGAATAACCATTAGCATTCAGACCAAAGATGTCATTTTGGCTGATGCCATCTAGGGTGACACTATTAAATCGTGGGTTCTTACCGCCACAGTTAATAGATTGTCCATCTTGGTCGAGGCTGATCCGAGGATCAAAAGTGTAGACCTCAGTAATGTCTCTGTCGAATGCAACAGCATTTTCCATATCGTATCTGGAAAATGTAGCTGATGGCCCTGCCGTAGAATCTCCAACGTCGGAAAGACTGCCGTAGGCAATGACTTCTTCCATTTGGCTGGCTTGAGTATTCACAGTGAGGTTATAAATATCGCCCAAAGCAATACTAGGTACTGTGACTGAACGATTACCATTAACAGTGACCTTATAAGGACCACCTACTGGTAGGTTGCCGGCATAAAATGTGCCGGAAGTGTTTGAAGAATATTTACGTTCTACGTTGGTTCGCAAGTCGCGAACGACTATTGACGCGTTTGCAACGCTATTCCCATTGCCGTCTACTATGTTGCCGCGAATGGCGGATGTTGTTCCTGCTGCCTGGACGAATCCAGGAATTAGAACAAACATCATCATTGCAAGCTTAAGCAAACGATCTAGTTTGACATAAGGCATTTTCATGTCCTCTCCCATCGATAAATTAAATTTGTAATACGCTCTGTACCGGCTAATTATTATGCTTTTGCCAGTTAGCTGAGCACAGTTGTGCGGAAGCAATTATACGCCTATTTTTCCATCAGAAGGTACTGGATTTTCACTTATTTTAATCGTTTAAGTAGCGATAATCGTGGGCTTTGAGGTCAATATGGTTATGGCGTAAAGATGCAGCAAAGATTGGGTATATTTTCAACTAAAGATCAGCTGATAGACGGCTAAACAGGCCCAGTCCAGACGAGTTGACGAAAGTGTTTTCGGCACATGGATTCATATTTTTCGTTCCCCCCCACATCTACCTGAGCACCTTGGGTGACGGGCTTGCCATTGTCATCAAGGCGAACAACGAAATTCGCTTTTCGTCCGCAATGACAAACTGTTTTTAACTCCACAATTTTGTCGCTCCAGGCGAGTAAACAATGACTTCCCTCGAATGTTTCTCCCAGGAAGTCTGTTCTTAAGCCATAAGCCAGAACGGGTATATTGAGATCATCGACAACCCCCAGCAATTGCTTAACCTGTGTTCTATTCAAGAATTGGGCTTCATCAATTAGGACGCAATCTACTTTTTGCTTTGAATTGAGCTCAGAAATTTTTTCGAGTAGATCCATCTCAGAATCAAAAAGATGGGCGTCTGCTTTCAATCCTATTCTAGAGGCGATAACCCCCATACCGAAGCGATCGTCCAGTTTGGCGGTAAAAATCTCTGCATGCATACCGCGTTCTTCATAGTTATAAGCACTTTGCAGGAGGGAGGTGGACTTCCCCGCATTCATCGCGGAGTAATAGAAATAGAGTTGGGCCATGCTTGTTGATCTTGTTTAGTGTAAGGCGTAAGTGCGCAGCGGATTGTAATGAATATTATCGGAGATGCCATAATTTACTGACATTTACCTTCTGAAAACCTTTGGCCGCGATGAGGGAAGGCGGCCTCCATAAGCTTGTCGAGCGCAATACCTGCGTTTCTCCCTCGTCTAATATCCTCAGTGCTCACGCGCTTATCCACACCGGTATAATGGAACACGGTCATATTCGTGCTGTTATTTGCCCATTTTTGGTCCATGTCATCAATATTCTTTCTACTGTCATCAACAAAGTATATGGCAGAATATGTTCGATTTAATCTCTTTAGTAGGTCATCCAATACCTCTCCCTTGTTGAGCCCCGTAGACATGACGATGCCATTTTGGTAACTCACGGCTCTTGTATGCTTGCCGTCGTCAAATAAATAAGCGAGGGCTTTGGACTTATCCAGTAGATGAGCGTCCAGAAAATTGTAGCCCGCTCTTTTTAATTCTCGTTCTGTTCCCCCGCGATAGTCCGGAGAGCGTGAGGTCAGGGCGATCATGTCAAATCGAGACTGGAGCTTTGCGACTAAAGCTACGGCTCCCGTTTCTGTCGCGTGATAGCCGCCTAGTTCATACAAGGTGCCTAATTTTGAAAACAGACAAGTCATTTTATCTTCTTCGCTAATTGTCACAGGCTTACCGTCAACACTGCGCAGTGTTTCCCCCCGTTGCCAGTTGTACCAGGTATCCCCACCAAAAAAGTTAT
>JAESSY010000051.1 GCA_016763855.1 Pseudomonadales bacterium | reverse complement strand
TTTGAAAAGCGGGACTTGATGGCATTGCTTCGGGGTGAGCCGCATAATGAGAAACCCATCAACATTTATCAGTTGGCTTTGATATGAAAGTTAACGGGACAGCAATGACAAATCATAACAACTTTAAGTTGGTTTTTTTTATAGCACTGATTAAATAAGAGATATTTCTGATTTGACATACGCTAATGATCAAGTTGTCTATTCTCTAGCTGGCAAAATAGACCTCGTTGTTAACAATGCGGGGAGGTCTAGTTTCTATTCCTTATCAAGCTTTTTTTTCCGCGAAAAAGTCTACTCTTGCTAGTTTGTCAGATGGATTGAGTATGGAGCTAGCACCCTTCGGGATAAAAAGTGATAAGAATTGAGCGGGTGATTACAAAATAGAGTTTGCTTCTGCGAGAACCATGGTTTCTGCTAGCTTTGAGAACTCTGTTTATAATGATTGATACCGTCGTGCGGTAGAGGTGATGGAAGAAGATGAGCGAAATGGGGCGGATCCCATAGAGCTTGCTATGAAAGTGTTAAAAATCGTTGAAATGAAGCGTCCAGCATTGGTTTATCGGGAAGGGAAGTGGTTTCAGACATTCATGGTCGGAATGTCGAGAGTGTTACCTAATAGATAGATTGAGGGAATTTTACTTCGAGTTTATGGTCATTAAGTCATATAAAGCTCTGCTTCATATGACGCGTACTTGATTCAAATCAAGGTGAAAAACGGTGGTTATCCTATTATTACTGGAGTCTTTTATTGTGATTCGAGGAAAACTCTATGCCAAAAATATTGATTGTTGTTGACCCGGAAGATAGAGAGCATCGTGCGCTTAATCGAATCAAGGAAATATCCACTGATGCTGCGAGTTTTAAAGTTGACTATTATTTGCAATCACCCGACGGTGCCAAAGATGCATCATCAGTAATGGCAGAAATAGAAATAAAAAAAGGGTGGCTGAGCGAGTTGGTTCAACCCTATATTGACTTGGGTTACAAAATCGAAACCGAAGTGCTCCTTTTTCACCGCCTTTATGAGTCTATCATTAAGAGCGCTGATATCTTTGGAGCAGAGCTTGTCTTTAAGCCATTGCGTCGTCATCAAACATTGAGGACGCTGATTTTTACGCCAACAGATTGGAAGTTGGTGAGAGCATGTCCTTGCCCTCTTCTATTTGTGACACATGGAAACTCTATCAAAGGAGAGCCAGTAATGGCGGCGATAGATATTGCGAGCGTTGATGCAGCGCATCAGGAGCTTAATCAAGTCGTGCTAGAACAAACCCAGAGATTGGCGAATGTTCTGAATGCGGATGTTCACCTTGTTCATGCTTATCACGGCGTGGCTGTTTCGAGCCAAGCCGCGCTCTCTGATCCTTTGGCAAATGTTCCCGTGATGGATAGGCGCAAACTTCAATTTGCTGCAGCCTATGATTTGGCTGCTAGTATTAATATTCCTCAAGACCGTGTTCATTTAGGAGAGGGCACTGCAGATGAGGTGGTTAACAGATGCGCATCAGAGATCAATGCTGGTGTCGTGGTCATTGGTACTGTCGCAAGATCAGGTACAGCGGGTCTGCTTATAGGTAATACTGCTGAATCCGTTCTTGAAGGTGCGCGATGTGATGTATTTGTTGTTAAGCAGGCAGAGTTTGTTTCCCCAGTGAAAGTGGGGTAACAAGCCTAGTTTCGCCGGGTTGCTTTTGGCAATTTCTGGTTAGGCTTCTATAGTATTCTGAAAAATCGCTTAAGAACTTCAATTCATTCTGGCACGACGAAGGCACCATTACTGATGGTATAAAATTACCCAGAAGAAGGTAATGTAGAAGAAAATAGCGTAGAAGAAAATGCAGGATTCCATAAAGCGCTTGCAAGAGATAAGATCAGACATTGAATTTAGTTTATAAAGGAAGCTCCTATATGACTTTTCTCGTTTCTGGTTTGATTGTGTTTTTCTTGATGCATCTCTTGCCGTCAACTAGCCTTAAGATTTCGTTGGTAAGTAATGTCGGAGAAGTACCTTACAAGATTGGGTTTAGTCTTGTCTCCTTAACAGGTTTGGGTTTAATAATTTACGGGTATAGCCTTTCGAGCTTTGAAGCTTTGTGGCTACCACCAGCCTGGGGTAGCATGATACTAATGTTAGTAATGCCTATCGTTTGTATCTTATGGGTCGCGGCAGAAGTACCTAACAATATCAAGCGCTTTATCAGACATCCTATGTTAACAGCGATGATCATTTGGGGAGTCGGTCATTTAATCGCAAATGGTGACTTAGCGAGCAGTTTAATATTTGCTAGCTTTACGATATTTTCTATTGTCAATATCTTACTTGTCAATAAACGTAGTGAGTTCAAACCCCATGATTCCGTTAGTAAAATTTGGGATCTAGGCGTGGTGATTGGGGGATTGCTTGTGTACGGTCTCATTTTCTATTTTCACGGCACGATTACAGGCATGCCTTTGTATTAGATTCTCCTATTCACCGATGCGCGGGGATCATTTTGCCGCTGACAATCCCTTGCCATTGAAAATCGAGGATATGGTTTCGTTATCTAACACCCCTTCTTGATGTAGGTTATTGAGTGCTACTGCTACGATCTACTTTGTACTGATCTTAAAATGATCTCGTAGGTCAGGCCTTGTAGCAATGACAATACCTTTTTCTTTTGAAGTACATTTTTTGTAGCTTGCATATTGGTCGATTTCCTAAGACAGTCTTTATTCGAGATGAACAAAAATATCGGGTATTGCCTCAGTTGAATCGAGCTTTACCTTAGGAAATGTTAAGTATCGGCAAACACCGTGTTTTTAAGTTTAAATCCAAACATATTTCCAAGCATGGCCACTGCAAACCAGACCCAGCCGTGAAGGCTGCCGGACGCGATACCACTAAAGTAGGCGCCGATATTACAACCAGAAGCGAGCCTCGCGCCGTAACCCAAAAGTAAACCGCCTAGAATAAGGCGAAAAATGAGTAGGCCAGAAGCCTTGTAGGTAATCGACATTTTGCCACTCACTTTCGCTGCCCACCAAATCCCGATAACCAAACCGAAGTTCATCACGGAAGTGCTGTGTTTGAGTACGGGTGCGCTTAAGGCTTTAGCCCAGGAGGCATTTTGCCAATATTCGTACCCAGAGAGATCTCCTCCAAGCAGGGCAAAAAATTTTGCACCCCACAAGGCAAAACCTGAAGTTACGCCCCACGGCTTTCCCTTGATCATGAGAGTTGCTAAATTGAGTAAAGCAAGCAACAACACGCCTACTATAAGGGGCCAATGGTTTACGAGAAAACCTTGCTTCTTTTCAGTCTTGCCCTCATTCAGGGGTTCGATATTGCCATGAACTTTCTTTTCAAGTGCGAGGAAGCTAAGCCATAAAATGCCAGCGATTCCAAGATTGATGGTCAGGGCTGTCGCTAAGCCCCAGTCATCGATCATTGAAAATTTTCCCAGAGAGGGCAGCTCATTCCACCAGGGAACATGAAATGTTCCTATTAGTGATCCTACAATAAACCCAAATAAGGTGATGCCCATTCGTAAACTGCCGGAACCTAAGTGAGCAAGTGTGCCAGAGGCGCAACCACCACCCAACTGCATGCCGATGCCAAAAATAAATGCCCCTGCTGCCATAGCTGTGCTTATAGGCGTTAATTTTCCTGAAAGCTGAGTGCCCATAAACTCACCCTCTGAAAACATAGGTAACATCAATATGCTGGCAGCGATAAGCATCAGCATTTGAGCTCTCAAGTTTCGGGTTTTGTAATTGTAAATGATATGGCTAAAACCCGCAGTAAAACCAAAGCTTGCCTGATATAAAACCAATCCTAATGCGCTACCGATAATGAACAAATTTCCTTGCTTGGTGCCCACCAGCGTGAACATGGCCAGGATGCTAAGCCCAAACCCAATAGTGAATAGGGTATTTCCCGGGTTGTTTTTGATCGATGCGGCGAGAGAAGTATTTGCGTTCATAAATTTTTATTCTTGGTATGGATTGCTCACTATGCACCTTATTATACTTCTTATTGCATTCCCTATTGCACTCCAATTTATGACATTGAGAAATTAGCCCGCCGCCTATGTTAAAATTGATGTTTAGAAAGCGCTTCGGAGAGGACTATGGATTTAGAATCGAATCGACGTGAATATCAATATGGTCATTTAGATCGAGAGACACTAGAGGATTCTCCTTTTTCACAATTTCAAAAATGGATGCAACAAGCGGTCGATGCAGAGATTCAAGACCCAACTGCCATGAGCATTGCGACCGTGAGTGCTGAGGGCAGGCCATCCCAGAGAACCGTTTTATTGAAGCAATTTGATGCTAGAGGGTTGGTTTTTTTTACCAATCTTGAAAGTAGAAAGTCTACTGATATTGCAGCTAACGATGCAGTAAGTTTACATTTTTCTTGGTTGGCCATGGATAGGCAAGTCAGGATTGAAGGGCGTGCGGAAAAGCTAAAGGTAGCCGACTCACTAAAATATTTTTTAAGTCGGCCCAAGGATAGCCAGATTGCGGCTTGGGCGTCACCTCAAAGCCGTGTATTGGAAACGAGATCCTTCCTGGAATCAGAGTTCCACAATATGAAAGCGAAGTTTTTAGATCACGAAATTCCTTTACCCACCTTTTGGGGGGGATTTAAAGTCGTCCCTGACCTATGGGAGTTTTGGCAAGGGGGTGAGCATCGTCTACATGATCGCTTTCAATATTCTCTAAATGATGAGCAAAATTGGAAGATTGATCGCTTAGCTCCTTAAATATATTTCTTGGCCATTGCCTTGGTGATATTTGTGAAATGCTGTCTCAAAGATGTGGGTTCTAACACTTCTACAAAGGTCGATCGACCGAGTATCCATTCTTCAAGTTGAGTCGTTAGTTTTGATTCGAACTGAAGTAAACAGAATTCGCACCCTTCTTCATTTCCTTTTTCTTCGGTTTTTATCTTGCTAATTTTCTGAGCGCTAAATGGCGGCGTTTCCTTTAAATCCGAAAATAGATTCCCGCTATTCGCTAAATAGATTTTTAGGACGATTTTTTTAGTCGCTGTGCTTTCTATTTTCGCTGTGCTTTGAAATAGAGGTGTGTCTGATTCTCCGCTTAGAACATATTCTTTTAGATTGAATGTAGACGGAATTTTTGAGGTTAAAGTCATTCTGGTAGCTTCCTCAATTCGATGGATAAGATAAGACCGGTAGCCCTGTTCTAGGTATTGGGCATGTTTAGCAAGGAGGTAAGTTTTAGGCGGTTTTATGATGACACCTGCTGGGTGCAGTATCTGAGCCTTACCGTTATAAGTAATCTGAAGTTGTTTATTTTGTTCAAGGGCATCAAAAATACGATTGAGAATATCTTCTCGAATGGATCGCGGTTCAAGCAATCTTTGCCCACGTTGATCTACGTGAATACGGTCGATAAGCCTGCTTAAGTTCCTTCGTTTATCTTTTAACCGTTCGTTGATTTGTTTTTCTGCACTGGCGAAATACCGTCCGAGAGAAAGGTAGGCATAAGGAGGCATAACATTAACGAGATGTTTTTTTGCGAGTTGGATTGTTGTAAGAAGATCATCAGGCGCAATTCTAGTCAGTTCAAAATCAAGATGCCCTGGTTCTTCTATCCACCATTTAAGTTCATTGGATTCACCTTTTTGCCACTCTAGACCGAGTTGGTTATCTTTTGTTTTTTGGTCCGATAGTACGACAAGATCTCTTTGGATCGTCTTTAGTTGCGCCGATGCAGATTGACCTTCAAGAAATCGCTCTCTTTTAAGGTGTTCGATTATTTCCTTGACCGTTGATGGCATACCATTGCAATTGTGTAGCCAGCGTAAAATTTGCACCCGTCTCAAGAAGGGATTGAGGTCGCCCATAACATGCGCTCTGAAATATCTTTGTTCAATGAGTTTAACAGTTGATGTTCATGGCCGAAATCGTATAGCCGGTATTATGGGACTCGTACTCAAAATCAAAATAAACAGGTAACTTACAAACATGCGATCTGACGCCGTCCTTTTCACATTCTCCATCTACGTGAAATAACAATCTTGCATTCAGAACGCGATCAGAACTGAGGGCAGGGGTGTATTCTTCCTGACCCACCTCAAAACCTGTGATTTGAGTGAGCTGGGTAACATGCCCATTACCGGTGTTCAATTGTCGCCCCAATAATTGGTCTTTGAAGTTGGCTTCAATTTCATAAGTGTGAGAGTCCATGTTGTCTTTCAGTATCATGAATTCGGCAACCTCATTAGGGTACCAATCGTCATTGCTAGCTTCGATCATACTCATATTTGTCATTGTTTTTCCCTTTCGTGATTAAGTTGTTGAGATCATCATATCGAAGGGTCGCGACCTATAGTGTCGCTACATTTGGTCTGCGGTATGGGGTTAAAACAGTAAGTTCCATTTTTCAGCAAGGATATTTTGTCCAAAATTTTAGACACCAACGGAAATTTCCGACTCTACCGATCAAATTTGCCTGTAGATGTGCCAAATGTTGCCTTCAATAGATATGGTTCACCTTTAAATGTGTCAGTTGAGTCGTGAAGTTAGTGCTTTGTGGATTGCGGATATGCTCAATGGGGCCCTCTCATTGCTTCCCGTAAACACTCAGAGAAAGTGGATATCAAGGCGCCTAAGATAGAATTTGTTGCGAAATTCAAAAATAACTTGTCAGTACCCATTTGAAGGTATTGCTCTAATTCCTTCCATTAAGAAAACCTATGCTGAATGCGGAGTAGTCAGGTTTAATGGATAGATTATTTTTTCGCGATCAAAGCCTTCAGTTTATCCGTTTGGCCAAAAACTGCCGCGAACTGCTCCAATGTCTTTCCTGTTGAATGGGCTTGTTTGCAATCCTCTTTATATAATCGTTTAGCGATATCCCATTCTGCCTTTACAATCGCACCCATTAAGGGGGTATGACCGCGTTTATCTTTCAGACAGGCATTGGCACCTTGGCTAAGCAATATTTCCACGGCTTGTTCATGTCCGTAATATGTGGCCATCATTAAGGCTGTATAGCTTTGAGTATTGCGTTGATCTACCGGAAAGCCCTCGTCCAGAAACTCAGTCAGTACCTCCGTTTCTCCTATTTTGGCAGCCTCGAAAAAGTAATTGATCAATTGCTGATCGGCGAGAATTGGTAAAGGGCACAGCAACAATATTAAGCTTATGTACAATTTTTTCATGCTTTTACTCCTATAGTAGAAAATCACTATTTAACTATTCGTTAACAGCTTCGAGCCAGTTGGCTGGGTATGTAGCAAAAATGGTGCTACATACAAGCCACTTGGTTAAGTGTTCCTACATTATCTTGCGTAAAAAAGGCAGTATCCCTGCTGGCGTTGCAGTGCTTACAAGCGAGGTGAGTTTTTTGAAATTAAACTCGCTTCATTTTCTCAAGTAAAAATTCACTCACCCACTTGCTGGCACCTCAAGGTAATCTTCCTTTATTGTTGCATCGCTTACATGGATAGACTTTTGACTTTATCCAGATTTCCATTGACTGCTTTGATAATCCTAGTGCCAAAGTCTTTATCCGCTCGGTAAAAGTAGCTCAGGATAATGTGTTTTGTTTCATTATCTGTTACTTGGCCTAAGTCTCCGGCAAGGTTGTTGATAAGGTTTTGTTTGTCTTTTTTGCTGAAGCTTCGGTACAGTACGCCAGCTTGGGCAAAGTCATTTTGCTTACTAATCTTTTTCTGTTGACTCACGCCTGATACTGGCTTGCTGTCGTAACGAGCTTGGTCGCTTTCCACAAGGTTATCTTTGCGGCTTGGTTGGTAGTTAACATCCGATGTTTGTTTACCTTGATTACCCGCGCCATCTTGGTTCCAGTTATTAACCGCGACGTGAGTTCGGTTAATAGGTAGCTGTTGATGGTTAGCACCCAAGCGATACATTTGTGTGTCTGAA
This sequence comes from Pseudomonadales bacterium, assembly GCA_016763855.1. GTDB lineage: Bacteria > Pseudomonadota > Gammaproteobacteria > Pseudomonadales > Azotimanducaceae > JAHRVQ01. The sequence continues at coordinate 21,608 of JAESSY010000051.1, read as the reverse complement.
TAAGAGAAAACACGACCTTGTAGCAAGCGATCTTCCGAAGGCTCAATACCTGGCACTAAGTTCGCGGGTGAAAAGGCCGACTGTTCCGTATCCTGAAAAAAGTTGGTTGGCATGCGATTCAGCGTCATGGTACCGACCTTGGTTTCTTTAATATCTAACCACATCTTAGTGGCATCCAAAGGATTGTAAACAAGGTTAGCAAACTCTGATGGCTTCAGTACTTTGATTAACAGATCCCACTTAGGGTAGTTACCCGCGGCAATGTTCTCATACATGTCATTTGTGGCATGGCTGAAATCTTTTGCTTGAATTTTCGATGCTTGTTTAGGTGTCAGGTTTTTGATTCCCTGCTTTGTTTTCCAGTGAAATTTCACATAGCTAACATCGCCTTGTGCATCGATGAACTTATAGGCATGCACACCCCACCCATCAGTTTGACGCAAGTTGGCAGGTATGCCGAAATCAGAAAACAACCAAGTCAGCATGTGAGTGGATTCAGGCACATGACTGAAAAAGTCGAAGAAGCGATTAGGATCCTGCCTGTTAGTAACGGGTGAAGGTTTGAGTGAATGCACCATATCGGGAAACTTAATAGCGTCACGAATAAAGAATACCGGTAAATTGTTACCCACTAAATCCCAGTTACCTTCGTCAGTATAAAATTTTGTTGCAAAACCGCGGGGATCACGCAAGGTCTCGGGTGAGCCTTTTGAGTGAATAACCGTCGAAAATCTTACAAAAACGGGTGTTACTTCGCCTTTTGTAAATACGGTAGCTTTGGTCAAATCACTAATATCTTTGCTGGCAACAAACTCCCCATGCACGCCTGTGCCACGGGCATGCACAACACGTTCCGGAATACGCTCGCGGGCAAATCGTTGAAGTTTTTGGATAAGTTGTACATCCTGTAGTAGTACACTCCCATGTTCCCCAGCGGTATAAGAGTTTTGGTTGTCACCTACAGGGGCGCCATTGTCTCGGGTAAGCTGTTTTACGTCAGCATTTGCTGTACCCATTAAGATTAAGACTAAGGCCACGCTGGCAAAACCTAGCTTTTTCTTGGTTATATTCATCGCTTTGTTCCTCATATTTTGTTTTAAGGTAATAGTTGCGCTTGCAATAGGCGTTAGATTTACCAACTGGTATCGCATTTATCTATCGGTTATCATATTATCTATAGAGATAATCAATAACAAATTGATTTTTTCACTACCATTGATAGGTTTTGCCTATACAGTATGGAGTAGAGATGAATATCCGAGACTTGAAATATCTATTGGCTCTAGCGGAATTACGTAGTTTTTCCCTGGCTGCTGAACAATGCCATGTCAGCCAACCGACACTAAGCAGTCAAGTTAAAAAACTGGAAGAGCAGCTTGGGGTGCAACTTTTTGAACGAACAAATAAGCGTGTTCTGCCTACTGCGGTGGGCGAACAAATCATTGCGTCTGCAGAGCGAATTATACGAGAGGTCGACAGTCTTAATGATATTGCTGAAGCTTCGATAGATCCCCTCTCTGGGCGTTTTCGACTTGGGGCCTTTCCAACGTTGGCCACTTATGTGTTTCCCGGTATTGTAAAACCTATAAAGACTAGAATGCCTAACCTCAAACTTATTTTAATAGAAGAAAAAACAGCTACCCTTGTCGAAAAACTCACTACCGGTGAGATTGATGCTGCGTTATTAGCCTTACCATTAACCAACAAACATTTTAATGTCCAAAAATTGTTCGATGATTATTTTCGTCTTGCTGTTCCGAAAAATCACGAGCTGGCTAAAATTTCTAAGGTCGGCCAATCTTCTTTATTCAGTAAGAATCTTTTATTATTAGAAGAAGGGCATTGTTTGAGGGATCAAGCGCTCGATGTTTGTGGTTTAGTTGGCGCAAACGAAGAGCGAGATTTTCGTGCGACAGGGCTTGAAACATTGCGTTTAATGGTTAAAGCAGGAACGGGTATTACTTTAATGCCTGAAATTGCCATTGGAGGCAATGATGAAGATATTTCCTATATCCCCTTCAAAGAACCCCGTCCCAAGCGAACCATTGGACTAGTGTGGCGAAAAACGTTGGTCAAAACTAATGTGATTGAAGAGCTTATTAAAATATTTATTTCCTAAGGGTCAGGATTTCGCTGCGAACCGTGATCGAGAACGCCTTCTAGGTTCTGTTGATATGTTGATGGTATATAAAAATTAAGTATTTCTTTGAAGAAAATAATGGCTAAAGCACAGATTATGGACAAGGAATGGAACTCGGTAGTCGTTGATAGGGTCTGCATTATTATTCTGCCAGCCATCACGTTTATTTATTTTAATAGCAACGCGGCCTCGAACGCTATCACTCTAAAGTAGGTCGACCATGCCCTCAACAATCCGCTGATTGTATGTACCTGCTTGTACGCTGACATTTGCATCAAATTCATCCCCTGGATTGTTCGTGATATGGTGTACCAGTCCGTCAGTATTATTTCGACCGAATAAGGTGCCTTGTGGTCCACGTAGAACTTCCACACGTGACACATCGAATAACTGGATTGCTGAATCAGAAGGTTTTCCACGGTAGACATCATCGACATAGAGTGAAACAGGCGCTTCCCATGAGTCGGAAAAGTTCACTAGACTGATGCCGCGCAATGAGATTGAAGGGCTTGAAGCTTCACCGAAGATGGCGAAGAAGTTCATATTAGGTACCTGCTGAGTAATCGTCAGACCTTCCTGAAACCCCACATTCTTTAGAGATTCGCCGCTAAACGCGGTTGCAGCGATGGAGACATCTTGAAGGTTCTCCTCTCGCTTTTGAGCAGTCACAACGATTTCTTCAATGACTGATTGCCTTTTATATTCAGATTCCGCAAAAGTCTGACTCGACCCAAACGTTGCGAGTAAAAAAATAGGCACCAGCGTACTGATACCTATTTGGTTTATCGAGATAACCATAGCACTCCCCTGTATTCTGGTTTTATGCCCAAACAATTGCCAAATGCGAATTTCCAAAAAAATCTATCCTGAAGTATGCCGAGAATATTACGGGTTATTTCCAGTTATTTTTCAAAGGGCTGATAGGCATCTGCATTGACCCCAAATGCTATGGGTTTGCATGGATATTTTAGTATGGGTGATTTCCTTTTTTAAGGTCTCGTATTCTCATGTGAGCTTCAAACTAGATGCTCAGACAATGCAGATTCTTCCCTCCAGTGGCGAAATATGAGGGGCGCAGATGAACTTAATGAATTAAGAAAAAACCTTATAATGAAGCTCTATTTACACAGAGCCTCCCCGTGTTACTTGAATTCAGGACTACTAATTTTTAGATTTCCGAAAAATTTTCACTTAGTATATTTTATGCTAAGTAAATGATGTAATTAAAAATCGATAGAACAATTCCATCCTTACATTATAGGTCAGATTGATAGGTCAGATTGAACTTTCGTGAATGCTCATGGATATACTATTCACCATAAGATCACCGTTAGATCTATAAGTGTCACCTTCACATCCCTAGTTATTTATTTTCCAGTGAGATAGTAGCCCCTGCGGATGAATACCAGCTAGTCGATGGTAAAACTCCCGGGATGGCGAATTTCAAGACTACTTCTGGTTTTCGGCTTCTTCGAATCTAAGTAGGCAACAATCTTTAAGCTATCGACTTCTTTCTGCTGGTTACCCAGCTTGCTATGAATCTGTGATAGGAGTTCGAAAAATACTATTTCATTCTTCTTGATTCTAATGGCTTTCACAAGTTCTTCTAAGGCGGATGCGTAATTTTGGTTGGCGTAGGCAATTCTGGCGCTCGCATATCGGTAGTAAGGGTTTCGTTCTCGATACCTTGTGACGCGTTTTAATAATCGATCTGCTTTTTCCTCTTTATCGGTTTTTAAGTAGAGTTTAGAGAGATTGCTTGCCGCTGCATGGTTATATTTGTCTAGTATAAATGCTTGCTTGAAACTAGCTTCAGCCAGATCTAGGCGCTTAAGACGCTGTTGTAAAATCCCCATATTATTCCACACATCTGTCATTTTAGGTTCTAGTTCTAGCGCCCTCATAAGAAAATTTATCGCGGCATGATGTCTTTTGTCGATAATGGCCTCAGCAGCCAAATTGTTGTAATAAATAGCGAGGGCGTAGTCATCTGACACGGTGGAGGCAGTGTCATGATGTCTGCGGAGATTAGGGAGAAAGTCGAGAATATAACTGTCTCCGTTACGTAATCTCCCCACTGAATTTATATGTCGCGTTAGTATCAGTGTGTTTCCGCTAGTATCCCACTGAGGGATGGTATCGACAATATGATAATTAGCGTCTAGCCCACTGTATCTTGCCATGGCGATAAATAAACTTGTCATTGAAAGACAATTTCCTGAACGGGCCTCATAGGTTTCTGTGGCTGTTTTAGTTCTTCCTGTTTCATACTGAAGATCAAAATATTCCGCTGAAAAAAGAATTTCTCTTAATGCGATAAGGCGTCTGCTACTCGACCAACTTCGGTCAATGTTTTTGTCTACAAAAATTTTTAGATCACTCGAAAGAGCGAGTATATCGACTGGTTCTTGTGCTTGATTGTTCTGATGTTGAAGAATTTCTTGAATGAAAGTGGGGTTTGGCGCTTCGATGAGAGATGCACATCCAGACAAATATAAAAACAAGAGCGTTAAAGGAACTCTTATAAAACAATTAGACATGATTCAAAGCCTCCTTATATTACTCATCACTTTCATAATTCTCCTTGCGCTGCATTCCTTTTCATCCCTAAATTGTTTTATCCTAGGCGGATAGTCTCTTATGTAATCAATTTTTAGGCAGCAAAATATGTTTAAAACTATTATCAGCGTTCTATTAGGATTAGCAAGTCTATGTGTTTTGGCGAAACCCTTCGATCTCATAGAGGCGACACTGGAGAGTGTTCATAAAGAAATCATTGCGGGTACTTTGAGTTGTGAAGACCTAGTTCGCCAATATATATACCGAATTCAGAAGTTTGACCAGAGCAGCGGACTAAACAGTATTATTCTCATTAATCCTGAAGCGCTTTTAAGGGCGAGAGAACTCGATCTGGCCTATGCAAAATCTGGAAAGCTTGCTTCATTACACTGTGCATCTATGATCGTAAAAGATAACTATCTGACAAAGGGGTTGCAAACCAGTATCGGGTCTAAGGCAATGGCAGGATTCATCCCTGATACTGATGCATGGCAGGTTAAAAAGCTTAAAGAAGCCGGTGCAATTGTTTTGGCTAAATCTAATATGGCGGAGTGGGCATTTAGTCCAAGAGTAACGATTAGTAGTATCGCAGGAGAAACTCGAAACCCTTACAACCTGCATCATTCTCCAGCAGGATCAAGTGGGGGAACAGCTGCAGCGGTTGCAAGCAATTTTGGGCTTATTGGATTGGGGACAGATACCGGTAATTCCATTCGCGGACCATCTTCTCATAATGCCCTCGTTGGGATACGTTCAACTATGGGTTTGACAAGTCGATCTGGAATAGCACCTCTTTACTTTCGAAATGATGTCGGTGGCCCTATGGCTAGGACCGTGACCGATGCGACTCGTGTTCTACAAGTTATCTCTGGCGTAGATTCCAATGATCCAATCACTCAAACTGCATTAGGAAAAGTAAATAGTGATTTGCTTTCTCTGCTGAACGTGAATGCGCTGAAAGATGTACGTGTTGGTGTAATGCGTGAATTAAGTGAGCGAGAAAGTGATCCGCAGATAGCGAAACTTTTTGAGGCAGCGTTAAAAGATCTTGAAAGGCTCGGGGCAAGTATTGTAGACGTCGATCCAATCCTTAACTTTTCTGAATTAAGCAGTAATCATTGGTGTCGGATGTTCAGGGAAGACCTAAATCAGTTTCTGAAAAAGTATGGCAGTAATGCCCCAATGAAGAATCTAAATGAAATTGTTAGGGAAGGTACCTATTCGGATTATATTGCAGAAGATATTAAGGCGATGTTAGCGGTTGAAGATCCGCGCAGTGAAACTCGAAGCTGTGGAGATATATACAGTGACAAACGTAGAGTCAAATTCAGAGATGCCATTGTCAGCGCAATGGATTCACAAAGCCTCGCAGTCATCGTGTATCCCAGTTGGCTTTTTCCTCCTGGGAGAATCGGCCACCCGGAAGACTATAAAGGGGATAATAATCAAGTCATTGCTCCCCACACTGGATTGCCGGCAATTACACTGCCGATGGGATATGTGGGAGGCTTACCTGCTGGCCTGCAGTTTTTAGGGCGACTTTTTTCTGAGCCTCAGATACTCCCTTTGGCTTATGCCTATGAACAAGGTACTCAGCATCGTAAACCACCGGCTTTATTTGATCGCTTGTAGTAGGCTAACTGGGTTCAATGGGTGTGTCCAGAACAGATCTGATCGCGCTTGCAAGTGCGGAATTTGAAACTGGCTTAGACATAAACTTTCTAATACCGATGGATAGCGCTGAATCCTGAGTAACATACTCACTGTAGCCTGTGCAGAGAATAATAGGAATGTCTGGTCGTATCGCTAACATTTCAGATGCTAAAACATCTCCATTCTTACCTGGCATTGTTTGGTCCGTAATAACGAGGTCTATATTGGTGGGGTCCTTTTTAAAGCGGTTTAATGCATCAATACCGTTGGGTGAGGTTTCAACCTTATAGCCTCTTTTACTTAGCATCCTGCTTAGCATCCTGGTGATCTCGTCACTGCCGTCAACAATGAGAATGCGTTCATTACCGTTGGTACTGCATTGGTTTGAAGGTTCTGATACTTCAAGTGTTTTAGATGTTTTTTCAGAGCAAGGCAGATAGATACAAAATTGAGTTCCATGGTTTGAACTATCAACCTCTATCCAGCCCTGATGGTTTTCGATGATAGAGTGGACTACCGCAAGGCCCATGCCCGTACCGGCATCGATTTCTTTGGTTGTGTAGTAAGGTTCAAAGATTCTATGTAGTGTATCTTCTGGAATACCGCAGCCAGTGTCCTTTATTCTAATTTTGTTATATTTCCGAACACTTCTGCTGTAGTCCCCTTTGATATTTGATGTTGGGGGGGTTGCATCAACTAGATCTACGGACACAAAAATTTCACCTGTCTCGTTTCCTATCGCTGCTGCAGCATTTGAGTATAAGTTCATCATGACCTGTTGCATCATTGTTTCGTCTGCAAAAACGGTGAATTCAGGTGCAGAGTATTTGCTCTTTAATGCAATGGATGAAGGAATAGTTTGCCTAATGAGCGACTGGCAATTATCGACAATATCGATAATATTGACATTGTCTTTCTTTTCTTCTCGTTTGCGAGAGAAGGTCAGGATCTGACGAATTAATTGTGTTGCTTGACCAGAAATCGCAATAACGTGATTAATATTGTCCTGTTGTTCACTTCCATTTTTTGCCTCTTCTTTCGCCAGCTCCGCGAAACCTGTCAAACTGCTTAATAGGTTGTTGAAATCGTGAGCAATGCCACCCGCTAGCGTGCCAATTGCCTCCATCTTTTGGGATTGACGAAGTTGGCTTTCAAGTGTGCGTCTGTCACTGTCAGCTTTAGTTTCTGCAGAAATATCTCTAATAGTCCAAAGGCTATGGGGATTGCTACTCAAACTAACAATCAGTTCGATTGGGAGTTGACGTCCGTCTTGACATTGACCCGTCATTCTAAAGCTAGGAAGGTCAATTTCGTTTTGAACTAAATGAATCAAGTCGTCTACAGATTCGAGGCTTTCATCGGAAAACAAATTTAAAAAGGGGGTGCCGTCGAGGCTGTCTTTCTTATAGTGAAACATTTTCTCTGATGCAAGGTTGGCGCTAACAATCATGCCGTCTGCATCGACTGTAATGACGCCCTCATTTAGATTGTCGAGAATATCTTGCAATTCTTCTCTGCTATCAAAAAGCTCTCTTTGATTTTTGGATACGGCTTCCAGATAGCGGTTTGCGGAATTGATAAGATTGCCTATCTCATCATTCTTATGGGCGCGATCGATGGGCAGACGCTCTGCAGATTCAGGGTCGATTTCTGAAAGTGCATTCGCCAATCTACCCACGGGGTTGGTGATAAGATAGACAACGATCAAAAATACCAGCATGGATGTGCCGATTGCCTGAAGAATTTGTGCGACTGCCGCCGAGACCGCTAAGTTGTAAAAAGGGGCGAGTCCTGCTTGAACATCTAATTTTGCAGTAAATACGCCGGAAACTTTAGTACCATTACGTACAGGGAGAGAATAATTGTATTCAATCGGTTTAATTTCTATCAGGCGGGAAAGCCCACTAAATTCTATCCTCGGTCTTGTCACGCGGGCTAGTTCATCGCCTAGTTCGTCATAGATGGCGGATTCGAGGATCAAATCATATTGCATCAAACCATTTAATAGATCATTTGCGATCTTACCATCAAGTTGATAAACAGCTTCTGCTGCGGCATCCAGCGTGAGCTCAATAAGTTGAACCGCGCGGGAGTCGATTGCCTTGGTGGTATTCAGGTAAAGGTTGTGAATTTGATTTGCGGACACGATTGAGCCCATCAAAATTCCCAAGAGAATGGTGTAGGTTGCAAGTTTTGTTGCGAGTCTCTGATTTACGGGCATATTCAGCTTTTGTAAAAATGAGGTAGCTAACACTATATTAGTATACAGGGAGTAAAGTGCCGAGCGCTAATACCTACACAAAAAGAGGGTGATATTAGGTATGATGTTTGGAAAATCGACTTATTGGATGTCTATGGGACAGTACAACAAGCAAAGCTTATTGGGCGTAACACTTTTCGCTGTGGTCGCAACGCTAATTTGGATAGCCAGACCCCTTGAAGTAGGAGAACACTATGGCCTGTGGTCACTTTTACCTGCGATGGTTACCATTACCATTTGTTTCATCACTCGAAATGTCCTACTTGCCCTTATGCTAGGTATTTTTACAGGGGGATTGGTGATTGGGCAGCTGAATATCATTAAGGTCTTCCTTATTCCAAGTTTGGGGAGTGAAAAGTACGCGCAGATTCTATTGGTATATTTGTGGGCCCTAGGCGGCCTATTAGGCTTGTGGAATAAGAATGGAGGTGCAAGACATTTTGCTGAGACGATGGCAGCAAAATTTGTGAGTTCTCGTATTTCGGCAAAAGTGTTTGCTTGGTTTTTAGGGATTGTCTTTCATCAGGGCGGTACGATTAGCACGGTTCTTACGGGTACGACCGTCAGGCCCGTTGCAGATAACCATGGTGTGGGCCATGAAGAACTAGCTTATATCGTCGACTCTACTGCCTCTCCCATTGCAACCCTCATTCCCTTTAACGTCTGGCCAATCTATATTGCAGGACTTATTACCATCCAGCCTTTGGCAGGTCTTGTCACTTCTGAGGCAGATGCTGTGGCATTGTTTTTCAAGGCAATTCCTTACAATTTTTATGGGTGGATCGCTGTTGCCATGACACTACTGTTTGCTTTTGACAAATTGCCTCTATTTAACACGCCAATGCAAAAGGTTGTAGACCGGATCAATACTAGTGGAGAGCTGGATGCCCCTGGAGCTGAGCCAATGCTGTCACCCGAGTTGACGAGTGCAGAGCTGGCAGAAGGATATGTACCCTCCATCGTAGACTTCCTGGCGCCTATTCTTACCCTAATGGGTTTCTGCATTTTGCCTTGGTTGTTAGGCGGTTCACCGCTTGTTTTTGAAGGCTTTGGTATGGCGGTTGTTGTGGCCCTGATACTCTCAGTTGTGAGGGGGATGGCATTGTCAGAAGCATTTAACGCCATCGTCACGGGTATTAAAGGTGTAACGATTGGTGCCATCGTACTGGGTTTGGCTGTCACACTTGCCGCTGTTTCAGAGAAGTTGGGTACTTCAATTTATGTCATCGATGCGACTATCGGATGGTTACAGGCATTCCCATTTATTCTACCTTCTCTACTCTTGGCGATTTGTATGGTGGTGGCATTTTCCATTGGATCATCCTGGGGAACTTATGCTGTCGTCTTTCCCATTGCGTTGCCTCTAGCCTTGGCCTTATCCCCCGATCCAACATTTATGTTGTTGAGTTTTGGTGCGATTGTTGGGGGATCCGTATTCGGTGATCAATGCTCTCCGATTTCAGACACAACGATTTTGTCCGCTCTTGCTTGTGGATCAGATTTGATGGATCACGTGAACACGCAATTGCCACTGGCGATGATAGCGGCGAGTTTGTCTGCGGTACTTTATTTGTTGATTAGTATGACGCTGTTCTAATTTTTGTACTCAAAAAGAGTGCTTTGATAGAAGGATAAATCAAATTGAAAATCGTATTTTTAGTGATCCTTTTTCTGTTGGCTGCCTGTGAGAGAAATCAGGGATTTCAAGTAGAAGCAACGGAACAAGAAAAATCCATCGCCATGGAAAAGTGGTCGGGATCGTGCGTGCTTTGTCATGTCAATGGAGAAGGTGGTGCGCCCCTTATCGGTGACAAAGATGACTGGGACCCTAGGCTTGCACAAGGTGAAGCAATATTGTTGCAGCATACCCTTGAGGGAATTGGAAAAATGCCACCGCTAGGATACTGCATGGACTGCACGGAACGAGACTATCTTGTCTTGATAGATTTTATGGCGGGTCGGTGAGGGCTTTGCTATTGGAAATTAGCTATTGAAAAGACTTTAATCTGAGAGAGCGCCATGATTACCCGAAGAAAATTCTTAACGAGTACAGTGTTAGCTTCTCTCTACGGCAGTGGTTCAGCTGTTTTTACCAGTCCTTCCGTTTTAGCCAGTGACCCTTCTATGCCATGGCGAAATTGGTCGGGTGCTTTAAGTGCCAATCCCAAAAACCGTATCGCTCCCCTTAGTGAAGATGAGTTGTCGAAAAACTAAAGCTATCCTCCGGTGCATTGAGACCAGTAGGTGCAGGTCATTCCTTCTCACCTCTGGTTCCTACGGATGGCACGCTAATTGTACTTGATAAGTTGTCTGGGCTTATAGGCTTTGATAAAAAAAGCAGACAGGCCACTTTTGCGGCGGGCACAAGATTAGGGAATACCGGACCCTTGCTCGAAGGCATTGGCCAGGCAATGATTAATTTACCTGATATTGACCGACAAACAATTGCAGGCGCGATAGCTACATCAACCCATGGGACAGGATTACAGACCGGTTCTTTGTCTAAATATATTACTGCCCTTAGGTTAGTAACACCTCAAGGCGAAGTTTATGATTTGAGCCGTGATTCCCAGGCTGATTTGTTTGATGCAGCACGAGTAAGCTTGGGTGCACTCGGTGTCATTACCAGGGTCACTTTTCAAAATCGAGATTCCTTTTCGTTAAAGTCACAAACATGGGTTGAGCCCACGCAAGATGTCATTGAAAGTTTTAATGAGCGAATGAACCAATATGAACATTATGAATTTTTACCTTTTTCGCATTCAGATTATTCTCTCGTAATTGCACATTCGGAAACACATAATCCACTTTTGGCTCCGCCACCTGCGGAGGATGCAGGTGATCTTTTTGCTTTAATTTCGATGATTCCTGTCTCGCTTCGAAAGCCTGTAATCAATTTTCTGGTTTCATCTCTTGAGGCATCAGAATCTGTAGAGGCGTCTCACCTTGCCCTAACCAATGTCAGAAATGATCGATTTAATGAGATGGAATACTCTATTCCAATAGACAGCGGCCTCCCTTGTTTAAAAGAAGTATTGCAAACGATATCTGATCATCAGGTCGATGTCGTCATACCGCTGGAATACAGAGTAATAGCGTCAGATGACACTTGGCTTGGCATGTGTACGAGCGAGGCAAAAGCTTCTATCTCAATACATCGAATGGCAGGTTACGATTACCGACCTTACTTCGATTTAATTGAGCCCATATTTTGGAAATATGGTGGTCGGCCACATTGGGGTAAAGTCCATTCTCTGGGCTACAAACAACTTGCAGCTTTGTATCCTCGAATGGAGGATTTTATCGAAGTTCAAAAAAACTTCGACCCAGAGGGGCAAATGCTCAATCCTCATTTAAGAAAACTCTTTGGCTTTTCAAAGCGCTAGACTGACCTAAGAGAGAGATCTATTGATTCTCAAGGCTTTTCTTTTAGGGCTTCTTTTAAGGCTGCGATGACGTGGCTGACAATACCTTCTGCTTTATTTTGCATTTGCTCAATCGTCGCATCTTGAATTGGGTGGGGTACAAATACACATTTTGCATTATCCATACCTAATGCCTCGGCCTGAATAGCAGCCGCTTCTTTAAATTCGCTGGAGGCAATGGTGACCGATGCCAAACCCTGAATTTCAAACCATACCGTGTCATGCAAACTGCACGTGGTACAGGATCCTCAGTCTGCGAGGGCCTCTATCACAAAGTCATTCTTCGATTTAATTTTCTCTCGCAATGCCTCGGGTGCGGGCTTGGCAAAAGTAGGTTTTGAATAACGAGTGATGGTTACGTCGGGCAACTCTATCGCCAATAAAGTTTCAAGCTTGTCGAGAAAGATACTCCCTTTTGGTTTGGAAATATCAAGCAATGCCATGTGCCCAACAATATTTGAATGTCGCGTAGCGAGGTCTCTCTTTACGGGTTGATGTTCGTTTGTGGGGTCCAGTATTGTTACCATTTTTTGTTCCTCATTTCCTGCTCCTCAATTTTTAGCGCTCAACTTTCTTTTGCACAACTTTTTTTGCCATCGGCTTCTTTATCCTTGAGAGTGACTAATCAATTTTTCTGGACACAGATATCGTACCCATTGGCCCTGTGACCCAGCCGTGAAAAGCACCCGAAAACTTCCCTGCATCGGATCCGGCTACCACAATGTGGATATCTTCAGGCGATCGAAATTTGTTAATTATTCTATTTTGCGCTTCATCCGGCATAGCGGCTAGTTGCTCCGAGCTAATGCCGACACCGGAATTCTCATTTTGAACCAAATCCTTAATAGATTTTGGCGCGTAATTGAAGATTTCTTGCCGTAACGTTTCTTTGCTGTATGAGCCGCCTCGCATCAAGGTATCTATGTGCTCCGGACAAACAACTAGCAAGGTATCAGATAAGCTATAAGCCTTTGGATGATGAACATGGGCTAGGCACATCGCCATACTCCGAGCCAATTGACCGGGATCCGTGGAAGTTTGATCCACTATTAAAGTCGGGCCACTGGTCATGCCAAATAATGTTACAACAGAATCCGTTTCCTTAAAGCCCCGTTCAACATGAAGAGGCGACCAGGGGCTTCGCTCTTCTCTTTCAGCAAAACACATTGTGTACTTCATGGGATTGCCAAGGGTGGGTCGTTCAGTTTTTCCGGGAACTGCACCGCCGATATTCCGGATAATTAATCTTAGTGCTCGTCCGATTGTCGCGTTGGCGCGATTGCCCTGACCTAGGGCGGAAAGATTTGAATTGAGGCCAATGTAGTCTCTAATGGGACCGTTTACCACCATAACAGGGCTCGCGCCCATGGTTGTTGCCATCACGCCATGAATATTGAAATCGTCAGTACAGGCAGCTTCAAGGGCCGCAATAACAACGGATAGATATTCTGGTTTACAACCCGCCATCACCGCGTTGATGGCTACTTTCTCTGTGGTTGCGACGCCCATATTGGGTGGGACAGTGGCAATCGTTTCCTGAGGATCTCGGTGGGTGCCAGACAACATCCGCAAGACCCTTTCTTCCGTCGGCGGTATGACAGGCAATCCGTCTGTGAATCCCTGATCAAACATAAATTCGAATTCATCTTCTTGCAGGTCTAGCTTTCGGGCGCGTATTGGATTGTTTTCTGCTTCTGCTGTGAGCCTTCCCTCGTTTTCTGGTTGAACGGATAATGAGCCGCAACCTGGCCGCCACGCTGGAAGTGAATTCCAATTAACACTTGGTTTGGTACCGAATCCGGAAATCAGCTTTTGCCATTCTGTTTTTACAAACCCCTCGAGCCGAATTTTTTCCTGATTTTCGTCTGATGCGTGAATTATTGTTGGTACTATTTCGATATTGTAGCTAAAAGAGGTTTTTAGGCTTGAGTCATCTAAAACTGGTAGTGTTAATTCAAACTTATTAATAAGATTTTGGTTCCCTTCGATGGTTTGCCCGATTACAAGTATGTTACAACCGGCGATATAGAGTGCTTCGAGTACAGGCATAATAGTCTGGCAGGTTTCACAATCTTCTTTAACAAAGCAAAGCAGCGTCGAATTTCCAGAAGGAAAGTCAATGACTTCTTCTTTACTATTTCTCAACGAGAAAGTGGGTAAGGATGTGTCCATTATTTGGCTCGACATTGATTAACTACCGGTCACTTTTCTTCTTGAAGCATGCCATAGATATCGTTGTAGAAAAAGAGGTGAAAATCTGAGAACAAATTGCAGGCTCACACCTAAAATTAATTTTATAACGCTGCTGAGTCCATGCTGATACATCCACCAGCGGAGTTTACATTCATTGCTAAAATTGCTAAGCCCGCGCCTGCGGGTCAGGGTGTTTTTGTCAAAGCGATAATAAATGAGTGCTTCAGATAGATTATGGAATTGAGCACCATTGTGAATCATCTTTGCCCATAAGAAGTAGTCTTCGAGTAGAGGGAGTTCCGGGTAGCCGCCGGCCTCTAATAGTTTGCGCTTGCGAATACAGGTTGTAGGATGATTTATAGGATTGCGAAGCGGCAGTTGGTCTTTGATTCCCTGATGGTGGGAGACAACCGATTTTAAACGAGATGGCTGGCTCGGATCATTCTCAAATTCAAGCATCGCAGTGCCTAGAACATCAATGTGCTTGTTGGCATCAAGATAATCTAATTGTTTCTCGATCCGTTCGGACATCGCGACATCATCAGCGTCCATTCTGATTACCCAATCGCTGGTGCAATATTCGAGCCCTTTGTTCAGTGCATTGATCAATCCTTGATTGGAGTCGATATTGACAATGCTTAGTTGATCAGGGAATTTTTCGCAGAACTTATCGATAAGATTATCCAGGTCAGCGTTAAGTGGACCATCTTTTACGATGACAAATTGTTCTGGAAGGCGAGTTTGAGTCCCGAGACTATCGAGACATTGGGCCAATGCTTCAGGCAAAACTTTATGATAGACGCTCATTAACAGGGTGGCGCTTGGCACTTCTTGATCTTCCTTTGATTTTATCGGTCGAATTTGGTTTCTAGTATAAAAGACGAATTGGTACGTTCAACACCTTCCAGATTTCCAATTTTATCTAGTATCGAGCTCAATTCTTCTGTTGTTTCAGTCATCAGCACAGCAATTAGATCATAATCTCCACTAATCGCATGGAGGGATTTCACCTGGGGTATGGCATGTAGAGATCGATTGGTTCTTGCGGTCAATTTTTGATGGACCATGATAAGAACATGAGCTGAGACAAGTCTGTTTTCATACTCTTCGCCGTATTCCACGGTGTAGCCTTTAATAATGCCTTTTTGTTCCAGCTTTCTGATTTTACTTTGTATTGTTGATCTCGACACGCTCAAGGATCTGGCGAGCTCTGATGTGGATCTCCGTGCATTTTCACGGAGCAAAGCTAAGAGTTTGTCATCAACGGCATTCATCAATATTTACATCAATTTCATCATTATGATGCATAGTATCTTACATTTGATCAATGCGCCTATACAAATTGACTAAATATTTAGGCAATCTAGGCGGGTACTGAATGATTCAAACATAAGGAGAACAGTCAAATGAATCCAACAAAAATTGCCGTTATAGGCGCGGGTAAAATAGGCACAATGATTCTGGAGCTCTTACTTTCGACGGAAGACTTCGCGGTGACTGTATTTGATGCAAGCGAGGATCAGTTTGCACTTCTACCCGCCTTACCCAGATTGAGTACGATTTGCATTGACGTAACCGACGAAGATGCATTGGCAGCAGCTTTGAAAGGTCACTTTGCCGTGCTGAGCGCCACGCCGTTTTTTCTGACCAAACATGTTGCCAAGGCAGCGGTTATAGCTAGTGTGCATTATTTGGATCTTACTGAAGACGTCGCGAGTACAGAGTATGTTAAATCTCTTGCTAAGGATGCTGATTGTGCTCTGATTCCTCAGTGTGGACTCGCACCAGGGTTTATCTCTATCGTGGCAAACGATGTTGCAGCGAAGTTCGATGATCTCGATACGATTAGAATGTGTGTAGGGGCATTGCCTCAATATCCTTCGAATTCATTGAATCACAATCTGACCTGGAGTACCGATGGGGTGATTAATGAATATTGTGAGCCTTGCGTCGCAGTGAAAAATGGTGAGAACATCATGGTGCCAGCACTTGAACATCTGGAACATTTTTCTCTGGATGGCATCAAATACGAGAGTTTTAATACTTCTGGTGGGCTGGGTACCTTGGCTGAATCACTTGAAGGCAAGGTGAAGAATCTCTCTTATCAAACTATTCGCTATCCTGGTCATCGAGACATTATGAAAACGCTGCTCCAGGATTTACAATTGAGAGATCATCGTGATTTGTTAAAGCAAGTTTTTGAAAATGCCTTACCTGCAACACTCCAGGATGTTGTACTGATCTTTGTTACGGTCAGTGGCATGAAAGAGGGTCAATTATTCCAAGAGACTTATGCGAATAAGATTTATAGTCAGGAAGTGAATGGTCGATTCCACAGTGCAATTCAGATTACAACCGCTGCCAGTATTTGCACGGTCTTGGATTTACTGGTTTCAGGGCAATTGCCGTCAAAGGGCTTTGTTCGTCAGGAAGAAATAACCTTGAAACAGTTTTTGGAAAACCGATTTGGACAATATTATCAATCAAGCCAGACGATGGGTCTTGCCGCTTAACTTAAGTACTGGGTAAGCGTATTCGGTAATCTCTGAAATAAGTATAAATAGAAAATTAAGGAAATAAAATGAGTCAAAATGTAGTAGAAATTCTAGCGTCTTTTGGCGCATCTCCAAACTTGAACAAGGGAGATATAGCTCTTGCTAGTCCCGTAGATGGTGGGCCTTTGGGGCATCTGCAGTCACATACTTCTGAAGAAGTTGATGAAATGATTGCAAAAGCCCAACAAGCATTTTTGGCTTGGAGAAAAGTACCCGCGCCGAAGCGTGGTCAGCTTGTTCGAATTTTGGGTGAGAAATTGCGCAAGCATAAAGATGCTTTGGGTCGTCTCGTGACGATTGAATGTGGAAAAATTTATCAAGAAGGACTCGGGGAAGTTCAGGAAATGATTGATATTTGTGACTTTGCGGTTGGCTTGTCTCGGCAGCTCTACGGATTGACGATCGCCTCAGAACGACCCGGTCATAAAATGGTGGAAAACTGGCACCCCATTGGACCTGTTGGCGTTATTTCAGCATTCAATTTCCCTGTTGCAGTATGGGCATGGAATACAGCGCTTGCGCTTGTCTGTGGGGATAGCGTGATCTGGAAGCCTTCAGAGAAAACGCCACTCACGGCTCTGGCATGTCAGGCGATACTTCAAGAAGCTCTTGATGAATTCAATGAGGCCCCCGCTAATTTAAGTCAAGTTCTTATTGGCGATGCGAAAGCAGGTGAGCAGATGGTGAGTGATAGTAGAATGTCAGTTATATCTGCGACCGGCAGTTGTACCATGGGTCGTAAAGTCGCTCCTGTCGTTGCTGCAAGATTCGGTAGAACCATCCTCGAATTGGGGGGTAATAATGCGATTATCGTCTGTCCCTCCGCGGATCTTACGATTGCATTAACCGGTATTGTTTTTGGTGCCGTCGGAACTGCCGGACAACGTTGCACTTCGACTCGAAGATTATTTCTCCATGAAGACATTTATGACAAAGTGGTTTCAAGCATTAAAGAAGCTTACGCAAGCGTCAGCATTGGTGATCCTCTCGATGAGAAAACCCTGGTAGGACCGCTCATTGATGAAGCTGCTTTTGCGAATATGGAAAAAGCACTTCTCTTGGCTTCAGAGCAAGGCGCTTTGATTGCTGGAGGTGAGAGGGTTAATGTAGACGAATACAAAAATGCTTTTTATGTTCAACCTGCCGTGGTTGAAATGCCAGCCAACATCAAAAGTGTGAAGGAAGAAACCTTTGCGCCAATACTCTATATTTTTAAATACACTAATCTTGAAGATGCAATCATGGCAAACAATGATGTTCCCCAGGGTTTGTCTTCTGCAATATTTACCAATAGTGTTCGTGAAGCAGAATTGTTCACCAGTGCTGTAGGTAGTGACTGCGGTATCGCAAATGTGAATATTGGCACCAGTGGCGCAGAAATTGGCGGGGCCTTTGGTGGTGAGAAAGAAACCGGAGGCGGTCGTGAATCAGGCTCAGATGCTTGGAAAGGTTATATGCGCCGCAGCACATCAACCGTTAATTACTCTACAGAACTTCCTTTGGCCCAAGGTATAAAGTTTGATTTGGGCTAGTCGGCCTTAGACATGCAGCAGATCTGAGATCTGCTGCATAAAAGGACTAGGTACTTCATTTTCCTCCAACCATTCTAGAATCGTTTGCCATTGATTTAGATCTTGGCTCACAGAACGTTGCGGCAGGTCAAAAATACTCAAACCTACGCTAGCGGATCGGACATAATTCTGGGTGTCTCGCAGATAACCCACCAGCGGTAAATTGACCTGATTGAGAAAGGCCAACAGTACCTTAAAGTAATTTGTTCTGATGTTAACCCTATTTGCGACCAGGCCTATGTGTTGGGCATTAGATTCAACTAAGCCGCTACGATTGAGCGCCATCAAAAATCTAACACAAGCTTTGATATCCGTTGGAGAAGGGAGAACAGGAATAAGTAATCGATGTTCTTTTAAAATGCTAGCGAGTTGCTCTGCACCAAATGCCGCTGGCAAGTCGTGGATCGCAATATCAAATCGATTGCTTAGGATTTCGTGCTGATAGAATCGAATTCCGGTTATATTTGGCATCGAAGACGGTCTGGCCTTAGTCCAGTCCAGAGATGATTGCTGGGGGTCATGACCGCATAGGGCGACAGTCAGTCCACGTTGTGCGTAATAAGCAGCAAGGTGGATAGATAGCATAGTTTTGCCACAACCACCCTTGGGATTGGCGACGAATATCTGTTGCATAAGTCCGTTTAAGCTCAGTTATCTGTTCTATAAATGTAGCAGAGATAGAAAAAGTTGCTCGTTTGGGGGCTAAATATCTAGTTTATCAATATCAACCTCGTTGATATTGCTCAAAAAATATCTGGTTCCGCTATTATCGGATGGATTGATGAATGAGCTGAGAATGTCCCGAAAACCGTCCCAACAATCGTCCCAACAACCATCCCCGTTACCATTGGGGACTAAAATTTCCTACGGTGCTCCTAGTTTTGCTGGGGCAGCAATGGCTATTCCTATTGCCATTCATCTCACCATATTCTATTCCGATACCATCCTTGTCCCGTTAGGTGTTATTGCGCTTGTAAAAGCTTTGGCGAGAGCCCTTGATGCCATTACAGACCCTTTAATGGGTTGGGCAAGTGATAGAACACAAAGTAAATGGGGTAGGCGGCGGCCTTGGATGGCCCTAGGCGCGCCATTAGCTGCAGTCATGTTCTATTTAATGTTTACGCCCCCTGCGGAATTGACTGGTGTGACGGCTGCTACCTGGTTCGCGGTTACCTACACGCTTTATTATGTTTTTCACACCATATACATCATTCCCCATGTTTCTCTCGGGTTTGAATTATCTTTGGATTACAACGAACGGAATACACTCTTTGGCATACGTGAGGGTTTTGTCATTGTTGGGACACTTGTCGCCGCGATCACCCCTCCAATCTTAATATCTATGATGGGTGATAAACGAGATGCTTATCAAATTTTTGCCATCATATTTGGAGCTTTGTTGGTCATTCTATATCTGAATCTGGTTGTTCGCGTGAAGGAGCGCCAGGAATTTATGGAGAGGGAATCAAATCCCCTTATTCCAGGTGTTAGACGTGTCATGCGCAATCATGTCTTCAAGCTTCTTTTAGCTGTCTATCTAGTGGGTTCAATTACCGGTGCTATTCCAGGGTTGATGATGCCCTACTTTACTAAATATGTCCTTCAGCCAGAAAATTCTGATCTTTGGTTGGCTATATTCTTGGCTTGTTATTTTTTAGGCGGTTTCTTGGCGCTCCCCGTTTGGGTATGGCTAGCGCGACGATTTGAGAAAAAGCCCGTTTGGTTAGCCGGTTTCACGCCGGGTATTTTTGGTTCACTTTCGCTTTTTTTACTTGAAAAGGGAGACCTGATACCTGCGATGATTATCCTTTTCATCTCTGGTACGGGTTTTAGCGCAGGGTTATTTCTCGGGCCATCGATGCAGGCTGATGTTATTGATTATGATGAGTTTCACACTGGCAAACGACGGGAAGCGCAATATAGTGCGCTGTGGACGATTATGACCAAATTTATGGTTATCCCCAGTATGTCTATGCCGCTGGCTATTCTGGCGAGCGTTGGTTATGAGCCGAATGTGGATCAAACTGAACAGGTGCAATTTACGATTCGAGCGATTTTTTGTTTGGGCCCCGCATCTATGGCTTTGATTGCATTTTTATTGGGTTGGTTCTATCCCATCACAAAATCTAAACATGAGGAAATATGGGCAGGTATAGAATCACATAAAAGCGGTGAATCTGTCATTGATCCCATTACAGGTCATCTCGTTCCCCCGCCTGATCAAAGAGGAGTGGAAGAAAATATGGGCTGGCAACTCGATCATTTTAGTTTAGGGGAGTTGAGATCGTTATTACTCAACGGCAAGAAGGTAATGGCTCGTCACATCAGGAATATCGCATTGGGCACGGGCATCGGTTTTGTACTGACGGTTTATCTATTGATGGGTGAGATTCAATCACTTGATAAGCTAGGATTCTTAGCAGTTGTCTATGTTGTTGTAGCGGGCCTGTTTTTCACATCAACCCTCTACCATGTGCTTAGGTATTTGGTTTGTTTGAAGTTTAATGTGCCTGCGGCGAGTGTCATTGAGCAACATATTAATGTCACTAGGCAAATGAAGCATGGTATGGCGAAATAGCACTTGAACTTGGCGATATAGACACTAATCAGAGCTTCCACCATAGATTAGTTTACGCCCATTCCCACAATTGTTATCTTGCTAGATTGAATTTAGCAGTGAATCGGGAAACAGTGCGATGTCTCAATATATTATTGCAATTGACCAGGGTACAACAAGTTCAAGGGCCGTTTTATTCGATAGTGATGGCAATATCATTCATATTGAACAACTGGAGTTTGAGCAGTTTTTCCCGGATGATGGATGGGTAGAGCATGATCCCGAGGAGATTTGGCAGACCACTGTTTCTACTTTTAAGGCGGTACTGACTGCCGCGAAAGTAGATGCGAAAGATGTTGCGGCTATTGGTATTACCAATCAGCGTGAAACTACCATTGTGTGGGACAAACAAACAGGAGAGGTAATTCACAAGGCCATCGTTTGGCAAGATCGACGTACTGCGGTTTATTGTGATTCATTGAAGGTGGAAGGTTTTGAACAAACAGTTAAAGAGAAAACGGGGTTGTTACTTGATCCTTACTTTTCTGGCACAAAACTTAAGTGGCTTCTAGATTCTGTGCCAGGCGCAAGAGCGCGAGCTGAGAAAGGTGAACTGCTCTTTGGCACGATTGATACCTTTCTACTTTGGCGGTTAACGAAGGGAAAGTCTTTTTATACCGATGCAACCAATGCCT
>JAESSY010000050.1 GCA_016763855.1 Pseudomonadales bacterium | reverse complement strand
TGTTTCTTTCAGGATTTTGCGAACTTCTGGATCTTTTACAAATCGGGCAATACCCGTCATGGCTGATAGCAAAGTGGCATCTGTAAAGTGCTTTGGTGGTGTGGTTTCTTTTTCCAAGAGTTTGGCTTCACGACAAAAAAGCTGTTCTCCTTTTTTAAGAGAGGGAATTGTATTCTTGTTTTGGTTCTTTTTTTCTTTGTTGTCAGAGGCAAAAACCTGCTTCCACCCCTCGATGGTTGTGCTTCTGTTCTTAGCAACAAAAAGACCGCCTTCTATATCTAAGTCGACTTGAATATCTTTGAACTCATGTTTGACATAAAACTGCGCTATATATTGGCGAGCAATGAGTGTGTAGATATTATACTCACCTTTGCTTAGATGTTGGATGTTAATGGTTTTTTCTGTTGGGATGATGGCGTGATGCGCTGCTACCTTTTTATCATCCCAGGCTTTACTCTTTATTTTTATATCTGCGGCACTAACAAGATTGGCGAATTTATTTATGTTTGTTGCGATTGATCGCAGAATGCCTTTTGCGAGTTCAAAGTGTTCGTTCGGTAGGTAACGATTATCTGAGCGTGGGTAAGTAATGATTTTGTGTCTCTCATAAAGCATTTGGCAGAGATCCAATACTTCTTGTGCACTAAGAGAAAACTTTGTTGCAGCATCTATTTGGAGTGCTGACAAGTTATAGGGTAGGGGAGGAGAGAGCTTCTTATTTTTCTCTGAAACTTTTTTGACCTTGGCTACTTTACTTTCGATTCGTTTAACGACGTTCTCTGCAAGGCTTTTTAACAAAATGTGCCCTTCAGAATCCATGTAAGGCTCGCAAGCTTCGCTAGGTTGCCATATCGCAATAAACTTGTTAGTGGCTTCATTTTCCGAATGCTGAATTGATGCAGCAACTTCGTAATAAGGTTTAACGGTGAATTTTTCTATTTCTTCGTCTCGGCGCACAACGAGCCCAAGAAGGGGTGTCTGAACTCGCCCGACTGATAACAAACCATCAAATCCTACTTTTCGACCTTGAAGCGTGTAAGCCCGCGTCATGTTAATACCGTACAGCCAGTCGGCTCTTGATCTTGCTAGGGCTGAAGAAGACAGAGGGGCGAACTCTTTGTTGTCTTTTAAGTTAGCCAGTGCACGTGTGACAGCTTTGGGATTCAAATCATTGATAAGGCAGCGCTTAACTGATTGCCTTACAGAAGACTGCTTCTTTGTGAGATAGGCGATCACTTGATCCACTAGAAGTTGTCCTTCTCGATCAGGATCTCCCGCGTGGATTATTTCATCTGAATCACTGATTAATTTTTTTAAGACCGCAAGCTGTTTTTTCGTATTACTTTTGGGTTGTAACTTCCAATCGGTAGGAATGATAGGCAGATGTTCTTCCCGCCACTGTTTAAAGTTAGGATTGTAAGCTTTGGGTTCTGCCTGTTCTAATAAGTGCCCGATACACCAACTAACATAGTCCCCGTTCCCCGTTAGAATACAGCCATCCATTTTTCGATGTGGTTTGGGTAGGACATCGGCAATGGCACGGCCCATACTGGGCTTTTCTGCAATATATAGTT
The DNA here is from genome assembly GCA_016763855.1 of Pseudomonadales bacterium. GTDB lineage: Bacteria > Pseudomonadota > Gammaproteobacteria > Pseudomonadales > Azotimanducaceae > JAHRVQ01. Next base: position 32,301 of record JAESSY010000050.1, on the reverse strand, counting down.
TCACGCAGTCTCAGAAATTGCTTATTAACGGTATTTTGAAATGGTAGCATGCCTGTTCACTGTCTGTATATACAGTATTATTCGCTCCTATTTTTGCTGATTCAATAAGGTATTTGTAGTGACTTTGAGTCCTTCTGGTCCGTCATCTGAATAACAATGAATTTGGTACTTGATGAAGCCCATGTGCCTGTCTATAATCGCGCCCCTTCTTAGTAGATCTTGTGATGGTATCGCCATTGTTTTCTACTAGGACGCTACAGATAAGGCACTGTAGATAAATACAGTATAAATAGATCAGTACAGAAAAGTAATCGGCGAGAGTGGCGGAATTGGCAGACGCGCTGGATTTAGGTTCCAGTATCGAAAGATGTGAGAGTTCGAGTCTCTCCTTTCGCACCATTACTTAACAAGCATTTATATCGCACCATAGTTGAATAAATAGGTAAAACCAATGCAAGTAACCCTCGAAGCCACAACTGGTCTAGAACGTCGTATGCGCATCAGCGTTCCTGCGGAAGAATTAGACGGTCAGGTTGAAGCAAAGCTTAAGCAAGCTGCAGGACAAGTTAAAATAAAGGGCTTCAGACCTGGCAAAGTACCCATGCGAGAGGTTAAGCGACGTTTTGAGACAGGTATCCGGCAAGAAGTCAGCTCCGAGGCTATGCAGTCTTCATTTGCTGAAGCCGTCCGACAAGAATCAGTTTCCCCAGCCGGAGCACCAAAAATTGAAGACGTCAGTAGCCTTGAATCAGGTAAGAACCTAGAGTTCACTGCAATTTTCGAGATTTTTCCTGAAGTGACTTTGAAGGATTTTGCAGAAATCGTTATTGAACGACCTGTCTCCGAAGTTGAAGAAGCTGATATCGATAAGATGGTTGAAACACTTCGCACACAAAGGTCAGAGTTCCAGGAAGTTGATCGAGCTTGTAAAAATGACGATAAAGTCAACATCGATTTCGATGGTTTTGTTGATGGCGAAGCTTTTGATGGTGGTAAAGCTGAGGGTAATGATGTGGTACTGGGGTCCGGAAGCATGATTCCAGGCTTCGAAGACGGGATCACGGGGTTAAAACCAGGTGAAGAAAAAGAGATTAAGGTCACTTTTCCTGAAGAATATCAAGCAACTGAGCTGGCGGGCAAAGAAGCAACATTTAAAATTAAGCTGAATACTGTTTCAGAATCTATTCAGCCTGAACTAAATGATGATTTTTTTAAAAATTTTGGCGTGACGGAAGGTGGTGTTGAGGCATTTCGAGAGGAAGTGCTGTCAAATATGAACAAAGAGCTCATTTCTTCGATCAAAAATAAGGTTAAGAATCAAGCCATGGACGGATTGCTTGACTCAAACAGTATTGATATACCTAAAGCCTTATTGGAGCAGGAAATTAATCGTATGCGTCATGATGCCGTTCATCAATTCGGCGGACACGATAAGATGGATCCATCTATGTTACCTGCTGAAATGTTCAGCGCTCAGGCCGAGAGGCGTGTTTCTCTGGGCTTGCTCGTCAATGCAATAGTGGAGCAGAATGAAATAAAGGTTGATGATGAGCGAGTAAAAGCCACGATTGAAGATATGGCAAGCTCATATGAAGAACCAGAACAGGTTTTAAATTATTACTATGGCAATGAAGAGCAGCTAAATCAGATTCAAAATATGGTGCTAGAGGACATGGTGATAGAGGTGATCTTAGATAAAGCTAATATTACAGATCTTAAAGTTTCTTATGAAGATGCGATAAAGCCTGTTGAACCCAGTGTCTCAAGCGAAAAAGAAGCAGCGACAGAAACAGAAACCGCAGAATAAGGAAATACTTGCGGGGCTGTAACTCCCGCCTTGAGACGAGTCTCGACTCGTCTATTTTTTGGTACCGTCTATCATTTTATTAGCACCGGCAATTTTTTAGCGCAGGACCATTGAAGTTTTTCAAAAATGCCGCAATATTACTAATTGCTGCGATGTTGCTGAATCAGAAGCGAATGATTTGTTAACGTGCTACATTTATTCATATGATTATCCCTTTAGGTTGAGGTACAAATGAGCGACAAATTTAACGATAACTTTCTGCCAGCGACAACTGCTATGGGCTTGATTCCGATGGTGGTTGAGCAAACTGCACGGGGGGAGCGTTCCTATGACATCTTCTCTAGGCTCTTAAAAGAACGAATTATATTTATCGTTGGCCCCATTGACGATCAGATTGCCAATCTGGTCGTGGCGCAACTCTTATTCTGTGAGTCAGAAAATGCAGATAAGGATGTACAACTCTATATAAACTCTCCAGGTGGATCCGTCACTGCGGGTCTCGCAATCTACGACACTATGCAGTTCATTAATTGCGATGTGGCAACAATGTGTATGGGCCAAGCGGCTAGTATGGGTGCATTTTTGCTTGCTGGTGGCGAAAAAGGTAAACGCCATTGCCTGCCGAATTCTCGTGTGATGATTCACCAGCCTAGTGGCGGATCTCAGGGTCAGGCTTCAGATATCGAAATTCAAGCGCGAGAAATCCTTTTTCTTCGCACTCGATTGAATGAAATACTAGCAGCGCACACGGGGAAAACCGTAGATGAAATTGCAGCTGACACAGAGCGGGATAATTTTATGACTGCTCAGGAAGCACAAGCCTATGGTTTGGTTGACAAAGTCCAAGATCCTAGGGTATCACTGGCATCTGTTTAAGATGGATATTTTTCTTGTCTGAGAGGACTAAATCAGCTCAGATTGCACTTGAAACCAGTGCTGATAAAATTTAACGTAAGACCAGACAGTCTAAATTCATTCCAGTCTGTCTAAATGTATTAAAGGGGTTAGTAATGTCAAATGAACATGATGGCGACGACGATAAATTGCTTCACTGCAATTTCTGCGGTAAGAGCCAACATGAAGTTCGTAAGTTAATCGCTGGGCCATCTGTCTATGTCTGTGATGAATGTGTAGAACTCTGTAACGATATTATTCGGGAAGAGTTGCAAGAAAGCACTGATGAAGGCGAAAAGAAGAAATTACCCACTCCCCAAGAGATTAAAGAAATTCTGGACGAATATGTTATTGGTCAAGATCGCGCCAAGAGAGTACTGGCTGTTGCGGTTTATAATCATTACAAACGCCTGAACTATTCCGGTAAAAAAGGCGATGTCGAACTACAGAAGAGTAATATCCTCCTTGTAGGACCTACAGGAACAGGTAAGACTCTGCTGGCAGAAACATTAGCCAGATTGTTAGATGTACCCTTTACCATTGCTGATGCAACTACCTTGACTGAAGCGGGTTATGTCGGTGAAGATGTTGAAAACATCATTCAGAAATTACTCCAGAAATGTGACTATGATGTTGATAAAGCACAGGTGGGTATTGTCTATATTGATGAGATAGACAAGATTTCTCGTAAGTCTGACAATCCGTCTATTACACGTGATGTTTCAGGCGAGGGTGTTCAGCAAGCCTTATTAAAGCTTATTGAAGGCACAGTGGCATCGGTCCCCCCTCAGGGCGGTCGAAAACATCCGCAACAAGAATTTTTACAAGTCGATACCACCAATATTTTGTTTATTTGTGGAGGCGCTTTTGCTGGTCTCGATAAAGTTATTCAGGATAGGTCGTCAAAAAGTGGTATCGGTTTTGGTGCTGTTGTCGAAACAGAACACAGCAAGAAGAATGTGGGTGAGACCTTGAAAGACGTTGAGCCAGAAGATCTCGTAAAGTATGGCCTCATCCCTGAATTTGTTGGACGTTTGCCCGTCATTGCAACTTTGGATGAACTGGATGATGCTGCGCTGATTCGAATTTTGAAAGAGCCTAAAAACGCTTATACCAAGCAATACAGCAAACTATTCGAAATGGAAGACGTAGAAATCGATTTTCGTGAAGAAGCACTCGCCGCCATTGCCAAGAAAGCAATGCAAAGGAAAACCGGTGCTCGGGGTCTCAGATCGATTCTAGAGTCAGTTTTACTTGATGTCATGTATGATATCCCGTCGGTGAACAATGTCAGTAAGGTTGTAGTCGATGCAAATGTAATCAATGGTTTAGCTGATCCTATTCTCATTTATGAGAATCCTGAACAGGCAAAAGCGGCCCCAGAGTAGCATCAGTACAAAATTTTCAAGTTTCAGATAAAGCGTAAGAAAAAAGGGCCCTTTGGCCCTTTTTTCTTTGTATGATAGCCCCCATAAAAGACTTTGATCCGGTATCAATAAGGATGCCGCGATAGGAAAGTATTAATTTGACCATCCTAGGTCAGGAGCAATTATGGTAAGTCTCAGCAATGTACCCATTGTGACACTTCGAGATATGGTGGTTTATCCCCATGGCGTACAACCGCTGTTTATTGGTACAAAAAAATCTATTCGTGCACTTGATTTCGCACAACGGAATGATAAAGGCAAAAAAGTCCTTTTAGTCGCAAAGAAAGATCCTGAAAATGAAGCTCCAGGAGCAAAGGATCTCTATGAATACGGCACCATAGCCACGATTCTTCAACTGATACGCTTACCTGATAAGACTGTGAAAATTCTTGTAGAGGGAGGAAATCGAGCAAAAATTCTCCGGATTGAAGAAGGGGAAGAATTTTTCACCGGGGACGTTGAAGTCATTGAGGAAGAACAGGTCAGCGCAAGCGAATCTGAGGCCTTTGCCAGATCTCTTATGTCAGCATTTGATCAATATGTTCAATTGAGTAAAAAAGTCCCTCCTGAGGTGATGACATCGTTATCTAGCGTCGATGAACCTAATCGCCTGGTCGATACTATTGCAGCACAGATGAATTTAAAGTTGGGCGAAAAGCAACAGATTCTTGAAATGTCAGATCTGGGCGAAAGGATAGAGCATATGATGAAATTGCTCGAGTCTGAAATAGATCTGTTTAACGTAGAGAAACGAATTCGTGGCCGCGTAAAGAAGCAAATGGAAAAGAGTCAACGCGAGTACTATCTTAATGAACAGATGAAGGCGATCGAAAAAGAATTAGGTGATCTAGACGATGTACCTAATGAGCTTGAGGAAATAAAAAACAAATTGGCATCTTCTGGTATGCCTAAAGAAGCGAAAGATAAGACTTCTGCTGAATTAAACAAACTCAAAATGATGTCACCCATGTCGGCTGAGGCTACTGTTGTCCGCTCATATATCGATTGGATGTTAAGCGTACCCTGGAAAAAAAGACCCAAAGTAAGAACGGATATCAATGAAGCTGAGGCGGTATTAGAGGCCGATCATTATGGCCTGGATGAAGTAAAAGAAAGAATCCTTGAATATCTTGCGGTTCAGAAGCGCGTTAAAAAGATAAAGGGCCCAGTGCTCTGTCTGGTTGGTCCTCCAGGTGTCGGTAAAACCTCTTTGGGAGAATCTATAGCTCGGGCCACAAACCGTAAATTTATTCGTATGGCTGTGGGCGGCGTGCGGGATGAAGCTGAAATTAGAGGGCATCGAAGAACTTATATTGCTCAATGCCTGGAAAGATCATTCAAAAATTGTCAAAAGCCGGCGTTAAAAACCCACTGTTTCTTCTGGATGAGATTGACAAAATGGGACAGGACCACCGAGGTGATCCGGCTTCTGCTCTTTTGGAGGTACTGGATCCAGAACAGAACAACTCTTTTAACGATCACTATATGGAAGTCGACTACGATTTGTCAGAGGTGATGTTCATTTGTACTTCTAACTCAATGAATATCCCTACTGCATTACTTGACAGAATGGAAATTATCCGAATACCAGGGTACACGGAAGATGAAAAGTTGGATATCGCGACACGTTATCTCATTCCTAAGCAGCTGAAAAATAACGGCGTAAAAGAAAAGGAACTGAGGATTGAAAATGAAGCGGTAACTGATCTAGTCCGATATTACACTCGTGAAGCGGGCGTGCGAGGGTTAGAACGTGAAGTAGCGAAGATCTGTCGTAAGATGGTGAAGGAAAGTGCCCTTAAGGATGAAAAGAAAGGCAAGAAATTAGAAACACTTGTTATTGATGGCGATAATCTTGAGCGATATTCAGGCGTACGAAAGTTCAATTTTGGTCGAGCCGAAGAAAAAGATCAAATTGGTCAAGTGACGGGTCTTGCGGTGACCAGTGTTGGGGGAGAGTTACTGTCTATCGAAGCTGTGGCAGTGCCTGGTAAGGGACTGACGATAAAAACAGGTTCTCTTGGTGATGTGATGCAAGAATCGATACAAGCTGCTATCACTGTCGTCCGTAGTCGAGCGGAAATCATGGGTATTCCTAAAGACTTTCACGAGAAATATGACATCCATATCCATATGCCAGAAGGTGCTACACCGAAAGACGGTCCGAGTGCAGGTATTGGTCTCTGTACAGCGCTAGTATCCGTACTTACCGGCATTCCAGCGAGAGCAGATGTCGCTATGACGGGAGAAATCACCTTACGCGGGCAGATTTTACCCATTGGTGGCTTAAAGGAAAAACTCCTCGCTGCACATCGGGGCGGAGTGAAAGAAGTGCTCATTCCAGATGAGAATGTGAGAGATTTAAAAGAGATCCCTGAGAATATTAAGGGTGATTTGATCATCCATCCGGTCAAATGGATTAACGAAGTACTAGAGATTGCTTTGCAACGTTCTCCCGAACCCTTGACAGGAAGCACGAGTAATGATCAAGATTCTAGCGGAGAATCGGACGCAGACCATAGAATCTCTGCTCATTAGACGTTTATACTTGACAGGCTTTTTGTCCAATTGGTATAAGATAGCCTGCGATATGAGGTATTTGAGAGCGTTGCTTATTTAGGTCCATTTTCGCTTAGATAAAAATTGAAATAAAACCATCGCTTGGTAGAGCGAATGAGATAAATTTGTTGGGTAAACTTCGGGCGTTGATCTTTCAGTGAAAGAACAAACCCAGGCAAAATGAATAAAATTTAATCATTATTTTCATGCAAAATTATTTTCCTAAAGAAGGGGTCAAGAGTGAACAAACAAGAACTTATAGAGAACATAGCAACATCTGCAGATATCACAAAAGCCGCAGCGGGCCGGGCGTTGGACGCAATGATTGATGGCATTACTGATTCCCTGAAAGGTGGCGATTCTGTCGTCCTAGTGGGTTTTGGAACATTCAGTGTGCGAGATCGTGCCGCCCGTGTTGGTCGCAATCCACAAACGGGTGAAGAAATACAGATCAAAGCGGCTAAGGTTCCTGCATTTAAAGCAGGTAAAGCGCTCAAGGATGCTGTTAACAACTAGCATTAATTCCTAATTGCCGAGTAATCGGTAGAAAAGAGAAAATGGCGCATTTCATTTGACAATATGGATGCGCCATTCTCGTTCCAATGCGTTTAAATTTATTTAGTATCACCATTTGAGGTAAGTAATGTCCATCCAGAGTATGCGCGATCGTTCAGAAGGGGTCGTTGCGAAAATTATCGTTGGTTTAATTATAATAGTATTTGCAGCTTTTGGAATGGGCTCAATAACAACGTTTTTGGCACCTGTTGCCAAAGTAGCGACAGTTAATGGGGAGGATGTCACACAGCAGGAAATGGAAGTAGAAGTGGAACGTACCAGACGTATCTTACTTTCACAAAACAGGACACCCGAAAGTATCAATGAAGACCAATTGCGAAGTGATGTACTACAGAATCTAATTACTAGAAAATTATTAATTCAAGCCTCTGAGGATATGGGTCTGGAATACGGCAATACAGCGCTTGATGCTGATATTGTTGCGACTCAAGCTTTTCAAATTGATGGTGACTTTAATTCTCAACAATTTCAATTAGTGCTAGGTTCTGCTGGTTACAATCCCCTTAGCTATCGAAGTGAAATGCGAAGAGACAAAATATTAGCTCAAATAAATTCTGCAATTCACTCGAGTGCTTTTCTAACAGAAGCCGAAATAAGGCGTGCAAACAGTCTTGCGCAACAAACACGTGATATTGCTTTCCTTCGAGTAGATATCGAAGCTTTAAGTGAGACTATTGAACTCGAAGAGAATGAAGTGAATGATTTCTATCTGTCCCATTCAACGGATTTCCTCACTGAGGAAGCGGTTGATATATCTTTTCTGGAAATTAATTTGAGTGACTATTTGAATGAAGTCGAAGTCAGTGAAGAACAGCTACAATTATTTTTTGCGGATACCAAATCGGTATATGCAGAACCAGAACGTCGAAGAATTGCACATATTTTAATCGATGTAAGTGATGAACGTTCTGAAGAAGATGCAAAGTCACAGGTTGACGATATTTATCAGCAATTGATTTCTGGCGGGGATTTTACCACATTAGCTAAGGAATTGTCTGCAGATGTAGGGTCCTCAGAATCTGGGGGCGATCTTGGTTTTAATGATCAAGGTACTTTTGTTGAAGAGTTTGAGCTTGCGGCGCAGGCCCTATCCGTTAATCAATTATCCGAACCTGTAAAAACAGAATTCGGATATCACATATTGAAACTGTTGGACATTGAAGCAGCTGTAGAGCCGGTATTTTCGGATGTTCGTGACCGAGTTGAAACGGAATTTAGAAAAGTGGGTGCAGAAGAGCTTTTCGTTAACATAAGTTCTCGTTTAAGTGAATTGTCTTATGAATCTGGGGATCTTATTGAGCCAGCAGAGGAACTTGGATTGGAGATTAGATCAACTGGACTTACAACAAAAATTAATCCAACGGGAATCGCAGCGATAGCGTCAGTTATGGATGCAGCTTTGAGCCCCGATGTACTTTTGGATGGGAATAACAGCCATTTGCTCGAAATTACACCTAACCATCACCTTGTTTTAAGAGTCAAAGAATATCAGCCTTCCGAAATAAAGGCACTGGAAGTGGTAGCAACAGAAATTAGTAAAACATTAAAGCTTGAAAAGGCGAGTGCTTTAGCAAAAGAGCAAGCACAAGCGATGACGACTATGCTCGAAGATGGTTCGATTACACGTTTCGTTGCTGATAAATTTAACCTCCAATGGACTGTAGTAGGCGAAGCGAAAAGAAACCAACTCGGAATGGATCGCGAAATTAATCGGGAAGCCTTTTCTTTACCTCGCCCTTCTGATGGAAATAAGTCAATTGGTTATACCATCTTGTTAAATGGTGATGCAGCTGTATTGGTTGTTACGAACGTACAAAATAAAACTGAATCGGATTCTACACCCGAAGATTTAGTCAGCCTGGGTAGGGTTCTCGCTTCGCAACAAGGTATCAGCGATTATCGAGAGTTCCGTGACAACCTTGTGCTTGAAGGGTCAGTTGCCACTACTAATTAATAGGTTTTTCTATTCAGTCTGAGTGACATCAACGTATAAAGTAATACGGTCACCGGGCTGAATGTATCTTTTCGAGCTTACTTTCTTATTCCATTTCCTTATCTTGTTTATCGATAAATTAAACTTGTTGGCAATAAGTGCTAAGGATTCACCCTGGCGAACTCGATAATTAACTTTCCGAATAACATTCTTATTAGCAAAACTGTTGTTAATGTGTGCATTTTCCAACAGTGCGACATTCTGAGGTGTCGTAAAAATGAGCAGTTGTTTGTCCACCGAGAGTAAATCCGTTGGCGCCATTCCATTCCACTTAGCAAGCGCTCTTACAGAAACACCGAATTTTCTTGATAAATCCCAAAGATTATCTCCTGATCGAATTTTATATTTAGTGGGTGGTGCCCCTGTCTTTTTCTGGACTGATGCCTGATTAGACTTGAGCCTTTGGGCATCGCTGAGTTGATATTGATCACTGCTGTGTGTCGCGACAGGAATCAATAATGATTGGCCGGCGACGATGAGATTTCCTTTGATATTATTGGCATTACGAATACTGTTAGTGGTTGTGTGATAGCGTTGCGCAATCACACCCAAACTCTCGCCATTTTTGATTATGTGATGCTTCCAACTCAGTCGCTGTTCCACTGGCAGGTTTTCGAGGTCTTGCCTGAATCCCTCGGCATGTTCGACCGGAATTAGAAGGCTATGTGGGCCTTCAGGATGAGTTGACCATTTATTGAAAGCAGGGTTGAGCAGATAAAGTTCTTCTATTGAAGTGTTTGCCAATCTTGCCGCTTTAGAAAGGTCTATTTGGGAGCCGATATCAACGACTTCAAAATAGGCCTCGTTTGCGATTGGCTTCAGGGTAATGTTGTATTTTTCGGGATTGCTGACTATGGCGCTTATTGCTAATAGGCGAGGGACATAGGCCCGCGTTTCCCTAAAGAGCCCCAGAGAGAAGAAGTCGGTTGGTTTCCCTGCTTTGGTATTTTTCCTCATGGAATGACGAACATTACCTCCGCCGGTATTGTACGCTGCAAGCGCTAGTAGCCAATCCTGATTCAAGGACTTATGTGAGGCGACAAGATAATTCAAGGCAGCATTTGTTGCTCTGACGACATCTCGTCGACCGTCGTACCAATAGTCTATTTTCAAACCGTAGAGTTTTCCTGTTGAGGGGATAAACTGCCACAAACCAGAAGCTCGACCATGTGAATAAGCAAAAGGATCAAATGCACTTTCTACAATGGGTAACAAAGCCAATTCCATCGGTAGTTGGCGACTTTCTACTTCTTGAACAATGTGAAATAAATATCTTGTTGCTCGAGTTGCTACTCGGTCTAAATAATCGGGGTGCCTCAAATACCAGTTGAGCTCGGCTTTGACGCGTTTGTTATCGAGATGGTGATCGAGGACAAATCCTTTTCTCATTCGACGCCACAGATCGCTTATTTCCTCGGGCGTGATTTCTGTTTTAGGTGGTTCCAGAGGGAGAGGATCATTTTCTCTCTCGACAAGATCATCTCGACCGTCTTTTGTAATCGGCATTGCTGCCGCAATAACAATTTCTTCACTCACCAATTTTGACAAGTTCACGGGATTTTCGGAGTTTAGCATCGTTGTCGGTTCTGATAAGTCCTGGTCAGATGGCAAAAGCACAGTTTGACAGGCACTGATGCTGCCCAGAATGAATACAATAATGCTAAACTGTTTGTATAGATTCAATGAAGTGAAGGTCTTATTAGGCTTGATCAATAGCTAGCTCGCTTAGTACTTCTTAGTTTAAGGCACACCGTAGTTTAAGGTACACCGTAGTTTAAGAAGAGTGTAGATGAGTTGTTTAGATAGCGATTGTATCAAAAAGTGCCCGACTTAACCCTTTTTCTAATTAACCGTTTATCGATTTAAGGAATAAAAAAGTGTTTGCGAGTGTTAACCCTTGGTTTAGTACATCCTTGGGTAAAAGAGTATTAAAAACCGAGACGGCAATAATTGAACAATTGCTTCCCGGATTTTTTGGATACCATCTTCTTCAGTTGAGTGTACAGGAACAACCTCTGTACGAGAGCAGTCCCATACGGCATAAATTTACACTCAGTTCTGCCTTATACGATGGTGAAACCTCAGTGATTGCTAACCCAGATTTGCTTCCATTCGAAGATGATAGTTTGGATGTTGTGTTACTACATCACTTATTGGATTTCCAAGACTCACCTCAGAATCTATTACGGGAAGTAACGCGTGTCGCAAGACCCATGGGACAGGTTGTGATTGTAGGTTTTAATCCTTTTAGTCTTTGGGGGATGTGGAAACCAATAGGTGCATTGCGTCACAGGCAACCTTGGGAGGGTAAATTCATTAGCCCTGGAAGATTGATGGATTGGCTAACTTTATTGAATTTCAAAATTGATCGAGCGCAGTATTCAATTTACGGTCTACCCTATAACAGAAATGAAGATGACCTTACACTTGATGACTACTCCCATGGATTGAGCCGAAACCCCAATTGGCCTTTCGGTGCGATATACGTCATCGTCGCTAGAAAACAAGTTGGCACCATGACACCTATCAAACCGGTATGGAAGAAAAATCAAAGTTTGGGTAAATTGAATGTTGTTAGGCCCACTGCAGGTAGAGATATAGCGACTAGAGGCTTTCCACCTATTAGCAAAGAGGAAGAGTAATTATTTTATGCGTCAGATTGTATTAGATACTGAAACCACAGGTTTAGAAGTTTCACAGGGTAATAGAATTCTCGAGATCGGTTGCGTAGAAGTAGTGGATCGAAAGTTAACACAAAAGCATTATCATCAATATGTTAACCCGGGCCGCGATAGTGAAGAGGGCGCATTAAATGTTCATGGTATATCGACAGAGTTTTTAAAGGATAAGCCGAAGTTTTCTGCTGTTTGGGATGACTTTTTGGCTTTTATAAAAGGGGCAGAATTAATCATTCACAATGCACCCTTTGATGTCGCCTTTATTAATGAAGAAATGAGATTGATATCACCGCGCCTCGGTAAGCTTACTGATTATTGCACTATTTTAGATAGTTTAACCCTTGCCAAACAAAAGCATCCTGGCCAAAAAAATAACCTTGATGCCTTATGTAGACGATACGATGTTGATAATTCCCAACGTGAATTGCATGGTGCGTTATTAGATGCAGAGATTCTCGCAGATGTCTATTTGTTGTTAACAGGTGGTCAGGTGTCGTTGGGGCTTGATACCGAATTTACTAAGGGGGGCGACCAAGATAAAAAGGTAAAAAAATTGGGTTCGAATAGAGGCAAGTTAAGGGTTATAAGAGCTGTTGATGAAGAATTAGAAATGCATGAAAAGAAGCTAGACCAAATAGAGTCGGAAGGAAGTACCACTGTGTGGAGAAAGACCACCTCGGAGGGAGTTTAAGATGGAAATTTGGCCAGCCTCTGATACCACTTTTACTGCGGACAATCGTCATCCAAACTCTATTGATGCAGCCTATTATTTTATTTTTGATGGGAATGAAGTTCTGCTTGAATTTAATGAATCTGATCAATGGGTACCACTTTCAAAGCTAGATGATGAATTGAGAGAAGACTCCGTTAGGCACTATATGGGAGAGTTTTCTGGTATCGATTGTTTCGCGGTCGAAGCAAAGCTTAAAAGCCGAAGCAAAGGTGGCTTACGAAGTTTAATTGGTCAGACTGATCATTTTATGTTTAGTCTTGCTGGACGTGCTGCACAGATACTAGATTGGTATCGAACCCATCAATATTGTGGAAAGTGTGGTCAAAAAACCGAAGATCACCCAGAAGATAGGGCTATGGTATGTCAACAATGTAGCATCCATTCCTACCCTAGGCTATCCCCGTCAATCATCACACTCGTCCACAATGAAGGTCAGGTTCTTTTAGCGAGAAATCATCGTTTTCCTAGGGGGATGTACAGTACGCTTGCGGGTTTTGTGGAACCGGGTGAGTCTATTGAAGAAACGGTTCATAGAGAAGTTTTTGAAGAAGTTGGGGTTAAAGTTAAAAACCTTGAGTACCTCGGAAGCCAACCTTGGGCATTTCCAAATTCACTAATGTTAGGTTTTTTGGCTGAGTATGATTCCGGCGAAATAGTATTGCAGGAAGAAGAGATTGCTGATGCCCAATGGTTCTCTTGTCAGTCCCTACCTATGATTCCTGGAAAAGTCGCGATTTCAAGATGGATTATTGATACCTATCTACAGCGAATGGGCTTGAACATTTCTCTTCTTTAGCTCCCCTCTTTAAAAAGCCTCGCCAATAACCATTGATAACCTATGGGCGCAATGCGCTCAATCAGGGCGACAATTTTGGCATCTTTTCCCACTAAAATTTGAGCCTTATTTTTTTTCACTCCGCGAAGGATTTGTTCAGCGGCCTGTTCTGATGTGAGTCCAGCCATAGATTCAAATTTGACGCTAATTTCATCTTTGGTTTCTGCTGCGTTATCCTTTGGCACATATCTTGAGCTATTAACGATGTTTGTTTTGACTCCTCCGGGTTGAACACAGCTGACGCCAATATGCGTTTCAGCTAATTCTTGTCGGAGGGCATATGTGTACCCTCTGACGGCAAATTTTGATGCGTTGTATGCTGATTGGCTCGGAAGGGCGATGGTGCCAAATATTGAAGATGTATTGATAATATGGGCTTCATCGACTTTCTGAAGAAAAGGAAGGAAAGATTTAGTACCGTAAATGACCCCCCAAAAATTAATGTTCATTAACCATTCAATATTTTCGTAACTCATGTGTTCGGCAGTATCGCTGACTGAAACACCTGCATTGTTAAATATCATATTGACTTTACCGTGGTGTGCGACGGTATCTTCGGCAAACTTTTCGACTTGATGGCGATTAGATACATCTAGAACATGTGAGCTGGCGGTTACATTTAGTTGAGCGAGACTGCTAACGGTTTCTTCAAGGTTATCCTCATTGATATCGGACAACGCAAGATGGCAACCTTGGTTTGCAAGTGATATTGCCAATGCGCGACCCATACCGGAACCTGCGCCTGTAATAGCGGCTACTTTGCCTTTGAAATCTTTCATTCTTCTCTACCTATAAAAGAGCCTATGAGGAACTTACCTATTGAGATCCTGAATAATTCTAAAATCTCCCTGACGCAGAGTGAACCCTATTTGGTCAAAATACTCCAGAATTTCGATGCAGAGATTTCTGCCTAATAAAGACTTATCACGGAAATTAATTACTGTGAACTTATTGTCTTCTTGATCCTCTGAAACAGAAATGGCGATGAGCTTTAATCTTGATATCCCCTCTGGTAGAAAAAATCGATTCTTGACAGGTTTTATGACAAGGTTAAAGGCAATGAGACCTTTCAGCCGCTTATCCAAAACTGTAGGGGGCAAGTTAAGAGAGCGTGCTAGCTCATGAAGAACTGGAGGTTTAGTGAGTTCATTTTCAAGTAAGGGTTTAACTTTTAGCCAAAAGGCTTTATCCACTGCAGGTAGTTCATTTTGATATTCCAGTGCTTGAAACTCATTACCTGTTTTTTTGACGGCTTTCTCCCTTATCAATAATTCCAGAATGAATTCGAGGAGCGCCAAGGGTAATTGGCATAGATTACGAAGCTGGGATTGAGTTGGGCCCTTACCTGAGGGGAAATTTCTATGCCATTTACGTAAAGCATCTAATGTTTCTTTTTTCCCGTTTTTAACATGATGTTTTGAATAGAGGATTCCAGCTTTGCTGATGTGGCCAAATGCCTCTGTATCTAATTCTTCTAAATTGAAACTGGCCTTAATTTCTGCGACATTTATCTGACTATCAACTGCTTCTAACATCCGGTCTAATCGCTTTGGTATCGATGTTGCCATTAGAGCGTTTAATTGAGCTAAGCGATTCTTTAATCCACGAGGAGGCGCAAAGGGGTCAATTACCTGTGCGCCGCCTAAAGTTCGGGAAGCTGCTTGATCCCGAATGACTATTCGATCTCCATAACATAGGTTAATGGCTTGAGAGAGTATTAATTGGACAAAAGAGACCTGCCCCGGAGAAATGGTCTTGCTCTCTAACAATACCAACCTACCAGTGACATGTTGTGCTGCCACATGTACGTGTACGGGGGTTAAGTGTTTTAGTGGCTTGGTTTCAGATTCAAGTAAACGAAATGATATATCTATCCTATCCGAAAGGGGTAGGTCTACATTTGACGACAACCAATTTCCTCTGCTAACAGTATCACGATTGACATCTCCGCTAATATTGATAGCGCACCGATCCCCACTAAATCCCTGGGTTGAATCTTCATTTTGTCTATGAATTGATCTAACACGAACTAACTTTTTGCCTGGATGAAGATGAAGCTCATCTCCTACTTTCACTGTACCGGAAAAGACTGATCCCGTTACAACGACGCCAGAACCCTTAATGTTAAAACAACGATCTATCGCTAATCTGAAATGGCCCGTTGATTGTTTTGTAGCGAGGGATTCTGAGGATTGCCACAGGTGAGCACTGAGGGCATCAATCCCTTGTCCAGTAGTGCTCGAGACTTCAAATATTGGGGAGTCATTTAGCTTGCTTGAATCAATGAGGATTCGAATTTCACGCTTAACTTCTGCTAAACGGTTTTCATCTACTCGGTCAATTTTTGTCAGAGCAATACATCCCTGAGAAATCCCCATGATACTTAGGATCGCTAGATGCTCCATTGTTTGGGGCATAGGACCATCATCTGCCGCAATGACCAACATCGCAAAATCTATGCTGCTCACGCCGGTTAACATGTTGCTGATAAAACGAGTGTGTCCAGGGACATCGACAAAACCGATAGTTTTTCCTGCCCGATGCAAATAGGCAAAGCCAAGATCAATGGTTAAGCCTCGGGATTTTTCTTCTTCTAGTCGGTCCGTCTCAATACCGGTGAGTGAATGTACCAGTAATGTTTTACCATGGTCCACATGACCTGCACTGGCAATAATCATTTCGACATGAGTCGTATTTGTTTAAGGAAAGTATCCTTGGATTCAAGGGTTCTTAAGTCAAAAATGATCTTCCCGTCGCTAATCCGACCAATAAGGGCTTGGGGTAAAGTGCGAAACTGCTTTGCTAGATTGGTAAGAACATGGTCAGAATTAACATTGGGTGTGATCGCAAGGGCGTAACTGGGTAACAAGTCCGTGGGTAACGAGCCACTACCAATTTGGCTTTCGCAAGGCAGTATTTCTACTTTGGCAATGTAATCTAAGCTGAGGGATACTTCTTTTAAGAGCGTGCTAGCGAGCGCTTTTATCTCATCCTTTGAACGAGTTAAATAGCGGAGAGTCGGTAATTTCTCTTTAAGGCTGTCGGGATCGAGATAGAGTTTCAGCACTTCAAAGAGTGCAGCAATGGTCATTTTATTTACCCGAAGTGCACGTTTCATAGGGTTGTTTTTGATTAAGTTGATGAGTTCTTTCTTGCCAACAATGATTCCGCATTGTGGACCACCGAGTAACTTGTCTCCGCTGAATGTCACAATATCTGCGCCAGATTGAAGTGTTGCCTGTACCGTCGGCTCAAAAGGCAATCCCCACTGTTGTAAATCAATTAGAGTGCCGCTGCCTAGATCGGTGATGAAGGGGATCTGATGCTTGTGCGCGATCGCTGCTAACTGACTGTCAGACACGCCACTGGTGAATCCCTTAATTTCATAGTTACTTGTGTGAACCTTCATTAAGAGGGCAGTTTGATCAGTAATTGCGTTGGTATAATCTTTCTCATGGGTTCTATTGGTTGCACCGACTTCTATCAATTCACAGCCAGATCTTTGCATTACTTCCGGAATCCGAAAAGAACCACCTATTTCAACTAGCTCGCCTCTTGATACCGGTACCTGTTTTCCGCGTGCAAGGGTATTTAATGTGAGTAAGACTGCCGCCGCATTGTTGTTCACAAGAGTCGCCGCTTCGGCTCCTGTAATATCAATAATCAAAGATTCAATATGCTTGTCTCGGTCGCCACGTTTACCGGTTTCGATATTGAACTCGAGATTAGTGTAATTGGCAGCGACCATTGCGATGGCATCAATGGCACATTGAGGTAGTTCCGCTCTTCCAAGGTTGGTGTGGAGGACTGTACCTGTTAGATTTATCACCTTTTTAAGGCTAGATGTTTGATTTTCCTTTAGTGTTTTGCTCGCCAATGAGATAAAGGATTCTATTGTGGGAAGCGAGTTCATTTTTTTCTCGATTACTTCTTCTCGAACACCGGAAATTAAGTTTCTGAAAGTTTTGCTAACTTCCTGATGTCCATAAGACCTAACAAGATCCTTGGAGCGAAGGAGCAAGCTGTCGACTGAGGGAAGTTGTGAGAGTAAGCTCATTCTTCCTCCTGGGTTATCAGCACGTCTTGTATGTCACCTAGCGCTCTAATCCAAGGTGCTGCATGTTCAGGGTGATTATTTATCCATTCAAGAGACGCGCTTTTTGCCTCGGTATAGCCTGAGTAAATTCCGATAAGCAAGACATACCATTGTGAACCCTGGCTCAAAGTATGTGCGACAATATGATCAGTAATTTCATTTCGTTCAATATATTGCAGTAATTGTTTTTCATTCTGCGTGGCAATAATCTGTAAGGTATAGGCGTCTCTTGGGTATCCATCTACCATCGATGATTTACTTGTGGAATTAACTGGTTGTGAATGGCCTGTCTTTTTGATCGTTAACTTTGGTATAAGTTCTTTTTTATTACTTAAGATAGCTTTATTACTTAAAATGGCTTTTGCTTCATTCATGGTTTCTACTCCAGGAACGACACTATTTTTTACATCCACACTCGTTCGGGTGGTAATAGCGACAATTTTGGTGTCGTCAGCTTGATTTCCGCAATACCAGTCACCACCGCTTTTTTTGCCATAACAATACCATTCTTCTCTTGAGTTAGTGTTATCCAGTAGATCAGCGGTCTTACATTTTCTACCTTCGCAAGGAAGGATTTGTCGATCTGGTTTTGAAGCACATCCTGTGTCTAGGATGATAGTCACTAGCAAGATTAGAATTTTGATTACTGAATACCTATACCATTAAGCAAGTTTAATGATAACAAAAAATAATTCTTTGAGTATTCCATTTGTACTCGAGTGCTATTTTAATAGTCAAATGGCGTGATTGCTTTGGCAGCGCGTTACGGGAAAAGTTGATCTCTTTGCGGAAACAGACCAAACAATCCACCTGTATGTAAGAATATTAGGTCGTCACTGCTTCTAAATTTTCCTTTTTCCAGTTCGCACATCAAACCGTAGAATGCCTTTGCTGTGTAAACAGGGTCAAGAATTACGCCTTCTGTCTGAGCCAGGTCTTGAATCAGCTTAAATACGGGGGTACTCGCTATAGCGTATCCTTCGCCAACATATCCGCCTTGTATGTATATGGGAATATCATTGGCGTTGAGCGGAACCCCGTATCTTTGTTGCCAAATTTTGATGTCTTGAGATATCTTATCTTTAAAAAAGGCAGCGTCTTGAGCGACATTAAAGGAATGGATGTTCAGGTCTAAGTCGTACAATGCTTTACCGACAACCAATCCACCTGCCGTGCCACCTGATCCCGTTGCAGAAATCAGATAATCAACCTCTAGATCTTGCTCTTCTATCTGCGTCTTCATTTCTCGGCAAGCTTCAATATAACCCCAGAGCCCAACTTCATCACTGGCCCCCATGGGAATGCAATAGGGCGTCTCTCCTTCATCAATATAAGCACTTGCTGTACTCGCGAAGAGCGAGTCTAGGTCGCCAAATTGCGATTGGCTGGCAAAGCTTATGTTCGCCCCGACCAGTTTATTAAGAAGCAAGTTGCCGTCCACAGGAGAATCAGATCTACCCCGTAATATTAGATGAGATTTAATACCGAGTTGACTGGCAACAATCGCTGTCGCTCTACAGTGATTGGATTGCACACCACCACAGGTGATGAGAACAGTGGCAGATTCAGATAGGGCCTGACCAACCGTGAATTCGAGTTTGCGTAATTTGTTTCCTGATGCACTGGTATCGGTGAGGTCGTCTCGCTTTAGCCAAATCGTTGGAATACTATGTTTTGCACTGAATCGCCTTAGGGGAACTAAAGGTGTAGGCAAGCGAGCAAGTTTAATTCTGGGAATGGCTAATTTTTCTGAATAAAGCGACTGATCTGTATTGTTTGACACCTTGATAAATCCGATTTAGGAGATAACAGCGATATTATGCTTTCACTAAACAATTTACAAAAAAGTTTGCAAAAGAGTTCAAACCGCGAGATCTATAAATTGGCCGATTCTGGGAGTGTCGTTTGCACATACATAAATTTTTTTTCTGGGGCGGGTGTTACTGAGTTGAATCCACTCAGTTGAGTGTAGGGATGTCCTTCTATCGTCTGTCCGCCGACTCAATGTTGTAGAACGGCGACAGAAACTTGAGACTAAATTACCTTGTCGTCTGTCAAGACGGTTTACACGTCGTTGTGTATTCAATCTTCGATTTGGTTTTCTAAACCAGTTAGTATTACCGTTCGCGTTCATTACTTTATTATTATTTATTGGTATGGGTAAGATTCTATCTGGATCTGCCTATAAATAAGAGGCGCGTAATCGATGAAATCGATACCCTAAACGGATGATATCGATATCCGACTCAAATACTCATTCGAATAGCTTTTACAGCTGTTTAACAACAAACTTTCCAGAAAAAGACATAGCGTTTTCATCCGCTAGAATAATTTCTGGTTGGAGAATGAGGGAGGCTTTTCCGGTGGTTTGTAGCCTGGTAACGAAACTTTGATAACTTGACTCAAGGCGACATTCGCAAATAAGATCTTTAGATACAGGTTTGCTGTAACTGACATTACCTCCTGCGATCACTGTGTTCGCTTGAATATTCAATTCTGCTAATTTCAACTGAATCAGACCCCAGCCTGAAAGTGCGGCGATTGAAAATAAACTACCTCCAAATGCTGTCTGCTGATGATTGATATTATTTGATAGTGGCGCTTTAAGCCGAAGGAGGGTGCCATCATAGTGGACAACAGAAATTCCCATAGCCTGACTAATAGGAATGAGATCGTGCAATGCTTTTTCTAATGAATGAACAGAGTCAATGTTGTGCATATTTAGTTGCTTTCGATGTTGTGAATGTCAGATTAAATCATACTGAAGTGCCTCAGTCGCCAGATTTCCATGAAAGGATTGGGTATAATTCTGAGATCTACTTATGACAAGAGAATATTCTTGAGAGTCTATCTACCCACCTTAATCACCATCTTTCTAGTGATGTTTTTAGGGGCGTGCACACTCCCAAAAATTAACTTGATCACAGGGAACACTATGGGTACAACCTATAGCGTAAAGGTGGTAGATAAAGTTGATGTAGAAGTACTGAAAAAGCTTATCGATCAAAAGCTGATTGATGTTAATCAACTTATGTCTACCTATATTCCTGATTCAGAATTGTCCAGATTTAACCAAGCGCCCATTAATCAATTCTTTCCATTGTCCAAAGAAAATATTGACATAATGCGTATAGCGGAACAAATTTATAATGTTAGTGGTGGTCAGTTTGATATCACCATCGGCCCATTGGTAAACCTGTGGGGTTTCGGTTCAGATGTTACCCAACAAGTTCTACCCTCTCAGGGGGAAATTGATCTTGCAAAGTCACGGGTTAGTATGGATTTGTTGAATATTTCAAACGAGGGTGCAATCAAAAAGGCGAATATCTATATCGATCTTTCGGCCATTGCAAAGGGCTATGGTGTAGATCAAATCGCATTGTTGCTGGAAGCTAGAGGCATTAATAACTACTTGGTCGAAATCGGCGGTGAATTGAGAGCTAAGGGTGTTAACGAGAAAGGGTATAATTGGCGTATCGGAATAGAGAAGCCGGATGCAAGTCAACGTACCGCTTTCAAAGCTATCGAGTTACGAGATCAAGCCATGGCAACTAGCGGTGACTATCGGAATTACTTTGAAGTGGCTGGTCAAAGATACTCACATACCATTAGCCCTCTCACTGGCAGACCCATAACTCATAATGTGGCATCGGTTACTGTGGTGGCAAAAACAACCGCAATGGCTGATGGGTACGCAACTGCGATTAATGTAATGGGTGCTGAGCAGGGCTTAGAGATGGCAGAACGGCAAAGTCTGGCAGTATTGGTTATACTAAAGACAGATAATGGCTATGAAGAACGTTACAGTGAAGCCTTTAAAGCCCTTTCCTCTGATTCACTTGAATTAAATTGAGCAAAAAGTAGATTGGTCATGATTGAATTTTTACTAAGCTTTGCGTTTTTTGTTTTCATTGTAGCTGCAATGTCCATTGGTGTTATTCGTGGCAGAGAACCCATTTCAGGCACCTGTGGCGGGCTTAATCGCGTCGGTATTAGTGGTGCTTGTGAAATATGCGGCGGGGACACAAATAAGTGTGATGAATACAATGGAGATATTGCCGAAATCCAGAATACTCACTCAGCCTCCAAGCATTATGATGCCTCTTAGGCGATAAGTGCGCCGCCACTCTTTTCCCCCTTCCCTAACATTCTCAATTTCTTCCTTAACGTTCTCTGCAAACCTCATTCCTTGGTCTATATTTAGTCTACCAGCCCATTTTTCGGGGCTAAAGTTAGGGATATTGGATGTCCAAATTGGCCAGGATGAAACAAGTCGAATTAATTTTCGAAGATAAACTTGAGCGGCGAGAGCTGGAATTGCCAATTTTGCCTAAAGTAGCTGCAATGGTGATTGAGCTGACGATGGATGAAAATTCAGATGCCCAACAGTTAAGTAGACTCATTCAAGGTGATCAGGCACTTGCGGGTCATGTCATGAGGATTGCCAATTCACCAATATATAGGCCTGTCTCTGCATTTGTCTCTTTGCAACAAGCGATTGCGCGCCTGGGAATAGTCACAATAGGAGAGCTGGTATTAGCAACCAGTCTCAATTCGGATTTGTTTGCAGCCCCCGGAAATGAAGCGCTTCTAAAAAGCATGTGGCATGAGTCTTTGCTTTGTTCAGCCTGGTCTCGAGAAATAGCAAGAATGAGAAAAACTAACGTCGAATCCAGTTTCTTAGGGGGTTTGCTTTGTCAAATTGGTAAACCCGTTGTCGTACAGAGTCTTGCTGAGTTCGAACTAGAAGCTGATGAAATGTTGATATTTATTGAAAAATATTATGTACGCGCTGGCGCACTATTAGCAAATAGTTGGCAATTACCTGAAGTGGTCGGCCAGGTCATCATTCAACATTCTGAAATGGATAAGGGAGCAGATGATATTGTACTAAATGTCCAAGCTGCACTAAAAATCGCCTTGTCGAGTATTGAGGAAGGACTAGATTCTGAGATGCAGCAAGCATTGAATTTCTATGAAGAAGATATTGTTCTTCTAGAAGAAAAAACCCAGGTTGTTAATACCTGGGTTGAAACAGTGGACGTATAAGACTTATGCAGAAATGTGATTTCCTGATTATTGGTAGCGGTCCTGCAGGGCAAAAAGCCGCAATACAAGGTGCCAAAGCTGGGCTCGATGTTGTGCTGATAGAATCTGAGCGGAAGATAGGTGGAATGTGTGTCCATAAAGGCACCATCCCCTCAAAAGCGCTCAGAGAGTCGGCGAGAAAGTTTAGTAGTGCTCACCGGATACTCAATAGTGAGATGCCTACAGAGTTGGCTCCTTTGATGCAAAATGTTGAGTTGGTCGTAGATGCTCATGATAAATACATTTCCGCTCAGCTCGATCGGAACCAGATTAAGACCGTTATAGGTAAAGCACGATTCCTTACTTCCTCCGAAGTTGAAGTCAATTCACCGGGAGGAGGAAGCAAGACATTTAAGGCTGATAACATTTTTATTGCGACAGGATCGATACCTCGGCATCCTCCTAATATTGAAATTGATCATGAATATGTTCTGGACAGTGATTCAATACTTTCAATGAGTTACCTGCCAAATTCCTTGATCGTTTTAGGGGGTGGTGTTATTGCATGTGAGTATGCTTCTGTTTTTCAAAGTTTAGGCACTCAAGTCACCTTGTTAGATCGTTTCGACGTCCCTCTGGGTTTTCTGGATGAGGACCTATCGGGGAGATTTGTCAGCGACTTCGAATCAAAAGGTGGCACTTTTATCGGTCGTAAAAATATCAAACGTGCCGCTTTTGACCATGTGTCAGAAGTGTGTGTCGAGCTAGATGATGGAACCAAGATAACAGCTGAAAAATTACTGGTAGCCCAGGGTAGAATTTCTAGTATTGCTGGGTTGAATATTGGGGTTTCTGGTGTTGTAGTAACTGATCTAAAGTTGATTTCAGTAGATGAGAACTGTCAGACGAGTGTGCCGCATATTTACGCTGTTGGAGACGTGATCGGTCCGCCATCGCTAGCGTCAACATCAATGGAGCAAGGAAGGCGAGCAGCCTGCCATGCGCTGAGTTACCCGAAAAACAAAATGAATACTATTATTCCGATGGGGATTTATACGATCCCAGAGCTTGCTGCAGTCGGTATGACTGAAGCTGTTGCGAGGGAAGAATATGATGATCCAGTGATTGGTAATTCTGAGTTTAAAGAAATTGCTCGGGGCTTAATCGCGGGTACAGACGATGGCATGCTAAAAATCATTGCTGATCCACAAGGAGAAAAAATAATCGGTGTCCATATCGCTGGGGAGGGGGCTGCAGAATTGATTCACCTAGGTCAGACCGCGATGCTTAACGGCACTACCGTACAATCTTTTGTGGAACAGATATTCAATTTTCCCACGCTTGCGGAAGCCTATCGCGTTGCAGCGCTGAGTATCGGAGGGCAAATCAGCCAGCAAGCTAATCTAGATAGCAAAATGGCACGTAAGGCTTCTTAATGCCTAAAGTGGCCGCCCCTTTTCCTTAAACGCTCACGGCGTTCTTCTGATTGTTTTTGGATAATATGCCGTCCGAGCAGTCTTTGGCTTCCGGGTTCCAGATTTAAAAATTCTGCGCCGATTCTATATTCGTGGCTGTCCTCGATTAATCGACAGTGCTTTACCAGCGCAAAACAGGATATTCCAAGCAAACTTGGATGGAATATTAGCTTTAGGACAATGTGATCACCTTCCTTTATCATCCTTGGGGAAATGAAGGAAATACCGCCTTCACTAATCTGCGTGTCGGCAGCATCATGTCGCGTGTCACTGCGGGAATTGAGACCCTGAGCTAACAATTCTACTCGCTTATTCAAATTGTGTAGATAGCTTCCAATCTGGCGATTTTTGTCCGAAATTCCTTGTAATATTTCTTTCGAATCCATCGTTAAATCATGTATTTCTCTTAGGATTTCGAAATTGGGATCTGGATCAAAGAATTGATCTGCAAGTTTTGATTGCGTATCGGATCGGGAGACGACGAGATAGGATACTTCACAGGCATCGCTGAGGCGAAAGTAATCTCTTTTGTCTTTGTCATCCATGGCTCAGTTTTCCAATTTTCAATATTACATACTTTATTTTAGCTTATGTTTGAGTTCAGCGTTAAATCAATGCTTCTGTTGCGAATTTGGATTGAATTTTTGAATCGAAAGCATAATGGCATATAACAATAATTCCTTTTTCATGATTCAATACGCTTTTTACATATTTAGGGATCTGAGTGTCAGATTGGCGTTTTCTTACAGCAATGCGGTATACACAATCAGGTAGCGGAGACCGCCTTGCTTCCTTCACCTCTTTTGTGTCGATTACAGGGCTTGCTTTGGGTGTTGCTGTACTCATTATTGTTCTGTCCGTTATTAACGGTTTTGAGCAAGAACTAAAGGCACGGGTTTTAGGAGTTTTGCCCCACGGAATCTTAGGTAAAAATGAAAAAATAACTGACTGGCGAATATTGGCAGAAGAAGTGTTAGCACATCCTGAAATTGAGGCTGTTGCCCCATTTCTCGAAGGGGGTGGCTTGGTTGTCGCAAATGGGGAAATTGCGAGTATTAGTTACTTTGGTATTGATCCCGACTTTGAGAAAAACGTGTCGATCATTGGTCAGTATTTTCTAGCAGGGAGTCTTGTTGATCTAGAACCAGGGAGGTTCAATTTGGCGTTGGGTTCGAATCTTGCCGAAAAATTAGGCCTCAAGCTTGGCGCTAAAATCACCCTTGTTCTACCCAATGTGCTGATTACCTTTGCAGGTCCTGTTCCGAGGACAAAACGTTTTACAGTCAGTGGCATTTTTGAAGTGGGTTCTGATGCCGATAAGAATCAAGTCCTTATTAACATTCAAGATGGCCTTAAGCTTCAGCGGAAACAGGCTGTGGAATCTCTTCGTATCCGTACTCAGGAATTATTTAATACGCCGCGAATACTTCGAGAAATATTGGTTTCACATCCAGACCTTCAGGGAAAATCATGGATGCGTCGGCATGGCAATCTATATGCTGCAATCCAAACGCAAAAGACAACCATGTTTCTTTTGCTTATGATGTTAGTTGCCGTGGCTGCTTTCAACGTTATTTCAAATTTGATTATGATTGTGAATGAGAAAAAGGGTGATGTAGCGATACTCCGCACAATGGGCGCATCAACCCGAGAAATACTTAGCATCTTCATCCTTCATGGTGCCATGATTGGTTTTGTAGGTGTAGTCACCGGTGTGGTTCTAGGCATACTGATTACACTTGTTCTGACAGATCTTTATTCGGTTGTAGATAAATTATTCTCGTTGGGTCTAATGGATGAATATTTTATCCATTATCTCCCCACTAAAATACTGTTGGCGGATTTAGTTATGATTAGCGCGGTTTCATTGATCATTTGTTTTGTGGTCACCATCTATCCTGCTTTGGTGGCCGCAAAGTCCGATCCAATCCAAGCGCTTAAACACGAGTAATTAGCATGGTTGACGAAATAATCCCAGTATTAAAAGTCGAGAACTTGCATAAAAGCTATCAGCAGGGTGATACCACTTTGCAGATACTAAAGGGCATTTCATTCCAAGTGGGATACGGAGAAAGAATCGCCATAATAGGTTTGTCAGGCAGTGGTAAAAGTACCTTGCTTCATCTGTTGGCTGGATTGGATGCACCCACGACAGGTAAGGTCGAGATTGTTGGCGAGAATATTCACCAACTGAACGAGAAAGCTTTGTGCAAGTTAAGAAATGGTTCGCTGGGATTTATTTATCAATTCCACCACTTACTTTCTGAATTTACTGCGCTAGAAAATACAGCCATGCCCTTACTCATACGAGGAGAAAATAAAAAGCAAGCATTGAAGATCGCAGAATCCATCTTAGTCAAAGTTGGTCTGGGAGATAGGCTTACACATATACCAGCAAAACTCTCCGGTGGCGAACGGCAGCGAGTCGCCATCGCGCGTGCTCTTGTTGGGAATCCTGATTGTGTTCTCGCGGATGAACCGACAGGTAATCTTGATGAAGAAACCGCGAGCCAGGTTAATGACTTGATGATCTCATTAAGCCGAGAACTGGGTATTAGCTTTGTGACGGCGACTCATAACCTTGCTTTAGCAGCCAAAATGGATAGAACCTGTCGACTTCACAATGGGATGCTTGAGAATGATGTTCAACTTTTAGGTCGGGAAAATTAGTGGATATTTCTGACACAATTGGCTTACGATTTTCCACCAGTACGAAAGAAACTGCCTTCTTATCTTTTATAACCAAGGTCTCAATGATTGGCTTATCTTTGGGCGTAATGGCCTTGGTGATTGTTGTTTCGGTTATGAATGGATTTGATAGCCAATTAAAACATCGGATTCTTGGGGCGGTACCTCACATGGTAATAGCGGGTGAATTACCCGAGAGAGTTGAAAATTCAACTTTGGTTGTAGCTTCAGGAGAATTTCAGCAAAGAGAGGGTATTCTTATTCAAGGTGGGATCAATAGAATGGTTGCCATCTATGGCATCGACATTGCTCACGAGGCACGTTTGTCTGTCGTTCCAGAACATATGAAGGAGGGTTCAATAGCTGACCTCACGGAAAATCGGATTATTCTTGGGGCTTCAATAGCGCGGCAAATGGGGATTTGGATCGGAGATTCATTAACCGTATTAATACCAGAAGTATCACAAACGGGTAACGCTGTTTCACCTAAAATAGCGCGTGTGGAATTGGCGGGCACATTTGAATTGAATTCGGAATTGGACTATTCCCTGGCCCTGATGAATCTCAATTACCTAAAAAAGATCACGGGAGATTCCAGTCATCATTACCGTTTGAAGCTAAACAACGTTTTCGATGTAACGGAAGTGCGAAACTTGATTGACCCTTCCGTTGTAGTGACAGACTGGACAGAGGAATATGGTGATTTTTTTGAAACCGTCAAGATGGAAAAGCAGATGATGTTTGTCCTCTTAACTTTGATCGTTATGATCGCAGCCTTCAATACGATTTCGGGTCTGAGTATGATGGTTAAAGATAAGCAATCAGAGATAGCCGTGCTCAGAACCCTTGGTTTATCCCGAGTCGGCGTGATGCGAATTTTTATCGTTCAAGGTAGTCTTATCGGCTTAATCGGTACATTCATTGGTATTGCAGTTGGCCTGCCATTGGCATATTACGTGTCTGATATTGTTGGTTTTTTTGAAAATCTGGCCGGTAATCGTATGCTTGCAGGTACTTATTTTGATAGGGTTCCAAGCGATATCCGTCTATTAGATATCATTGTGATTATTGGACTATCTCTTTTTATCAGCATCGTGACGACAATCTTTCCTGCCTATCGAGCTAGTCAGGTTGAGCCCGCACGGGTGCTGAGAGGTGAGTAATTAGGCCTTTTAAGCTCTTCATATTCTGCATAGCTTACGCATTACTTACGCTTGATTTTCTTACGCAGTTTTCGCATTGACCAATCTTTAGCAACTTTCCAGCGCCAATAGACACGCACTAGCATAAATCCTATCAAACCGAAGGTAGTGCCAATCACCAATGAGCCTAATAATAAGGGCTGCCAAATTAGCGCAAATTGTTCGGATAACCAATTGACTGAAACATGGATTTCTGTGACGGTATTGGGTCGATTCAACATGAATGTACCGAATCGGTAGTTAAAATACATCATGGGCGCCATTGTGAAGGGATTACTAATCCAGACAATGGCAATTGCAATAGGCACATTTGCACGTATCCACATTACTAGAAAAAGACAAGGAATCGTTTGAAAAGGAATGGGTAGAAAGGTACAAAAAGAACCAATCATGACTGCGAAGGAAACCGAATGGCGATTGAAGTGCCATAAATTAGGTTCGAAAATGACCTCTCCTAGAAAACGAAGTGATCGTATTTCTCTTAGCTGTTCTTTAGTGGGGAGATATCTTTTCAATTGATTTGTTCTGATTCTGAGAGCGCGTATTATGCCTAGTCCTTTGGCAAATACCAGCCAAGAGTGAATGTCTTACAAAAACTTAGGATATTACCTAATGCTTAGCTCGGTAAGCTCATGATAAATACTTGATTCCCATAGAGATCAAGTAGCCTAAAGTTTTATATGTATCTTGTTATTTTAGCATTTGTCGCGGCAGTTTCGATCTCGGTGTTATCACCATTAGTGTTTGCGGTGAATGGTTTATTAGCATGTGCTTTGTTTTGTGTTCTTTGTTG
Organism: Pseudomonadales bacterium; assembly: GCA_016763855.1. Lineage (GTDB taxonomy): Bacteria > Pseudomonadota > Gammaproteobacteria > Pseudomonadales > Azotimanducaceae > JAHRVQ01. The sequence goes on along the minus strand of JAESSY010000050.1, from coordinate 3,517 downwards.
CTCAATTTTTCCTAGGTTACGCGCTGTTACATCTGCAGTTTTGGGTATGGTTTACGCTCAATTATTTGCTGGCGATAGCTTGGAGAACTGGTTGTCGGAAGATCTGCAGGGTCGACAAATGTGGGTGGAGGGTTACGTAATTTCTCTCCCCAAAGAGCGTGCACGAAATACTCGCTTTGATTTTGAAGTTGTTCGCTCTCAATTTGGATATAAGGCCAGAAAAGTATCCCTCTCCTCGTTTCACCATGCAGCCCCTGTTCTGCCGTTGCCTGGAGAGAAGTGGCGATTCGTCGTTAAGTTAGACAAACCACATGGTACTTTTAATCCTAGGTTGTTTGACTTCGAAGCATGGCAATTCTCTAGGCAGATATCTGCGGTAGGATATATACGAGATTCGATTGAAAACAAGCGTTTGATGGCTTCGGGGTGGAACCAGTACCATCACCAACTCAGATACAAAATTCGTAGTGCTGTTACATCTATTTTGCCAGATGATCGTGTACGAGGACTCGTTGTCGCTTTACTCATTGGCGAAAGTAGTCAAATAGATCGTTCTACTTGGGACATTTTGTCCAATACCGGCACTAATCATCTACTCATTATTTCGGGTTTGCACGTGGGGCTGGTGGCAGCTTTAATCTATTTTTGTCTTAAACTATTATCAAGTGTCATACCTTCTTTTAACCGCTTCCTTACCCTATTTTCCCTTGCGCCTATCTTCTTCTATTGCCTTATGGCGGGAATGGGCCTGCCAGTTCAGCGAGCGTTGATAATGATTGCCCTTGGCATGTTTGTATTGCAGCTAAAAAGAAATGTCCCTGTATTTCTGGTTTTGTTGTATGCCCTATGTGTCGTTGTCTTACTAAACCCATATTCATCTTTGGCTGCGGGCTACTGGCTATCTTTTGGCGCAGTGGCTAGTTTGATCTTCGCGTTTTCTGGTCGTGGGTATAAATTACATAAGCTAAAAGATAAGGTGCTGAAAAGTGTGCAAACACAGTGGGTCATTTTTGTTGGGATGGCGCCACTGTTGATTTTTTGGTTACATCAATTTTCTCTTGTTGGCTTTATTGTGAATTTAATCGCGATTCCCTTTATCGCAATATTCATCGTTCCAATACTGCTCTTCGCACTGTTTTGTTTATTTGTTATGCCTTGGGCAGCACCTTTTACACTGAGCTTGGCACATTTTTTACTTCACTATTTTATGCGCTTTCTGGATTATTTCAGTGAGCTCGATTGGGTCTATCATCAAGGCGTAACGAGTTTGTTGGCTCTTGCGATAGCGCTGTTAGGTAGCATGATACTGATGTTGCCAAGGGGAATGATTCCTCGTTGGCTTGGATTGATACTGTTTCTTCCTCTCATTCTTCCCCAGACTTCGGGATTGGAGGAAGGAGATGTTCGTGTGAAAGTGCTAGATGTTGGCCAGGGATTAAGCGTTATCATCGAGACACAGAATCATATAGTGGTTTATGACGCTGGCCCTCAATGGGGTAGTGATGTTGATGCAGGTGAAAGAATCGTTTATCCCGTATTAAAGACAATGGGCCATCGTTTAATTCACACATTGATCATTAGCCATAGCGACCTTGACCATGCTGGAGGATTAAAAGGGCTCAGGCGCAAGGCGACAGTTTTGCAATACTTTACGGGTGAACCTGAAACCAATGGCGGTCTACATTGCGATAAAAGTCGTCAGTGGCATCTTGATGGTGTTGAGTTTAGTTTCTTAAATGGTCCAAAAGATGATTCCTTAAAAGGAAACGATAAATCTTGTGTGCTGTTGGTCACAGCAGGGAAGTACGGAGAACATGGAGCGTACCGAATAATGCTCCCAGGAGATATTGAAGCGCAAATGGAAGAACGCCTGGCAAAACATTATCTACCCGCAGTTAATCTTCTTGTCGCACCTCATCATGGTAGCCTCTCCTCATCGACTCCAGGCTTTCTAAATCGTTTACATCCTGAGATCATCGTTATCTCGGCGGGCTTTCACAACAAATTTAGACACCCCTCCTCACGGGTCACAGAAAGGTACCGACTGAGAGAAATGAACGTCTTGAATACCGCGACACATGGGGCTATTTCAATTCTTTATCAGGGAGGTAAGGTAAAGGTGGACACAGCCAGACAATCTAATCCGCGCCTTTGGAGATAAACTTTTCCTGTGTTGGTCAAACCCATCGTGTTTCATAAACCTGTTATCCTTATTACAATTTTTCCTAGCTGAGAATCAACTTGCCACATAAAGCAGATGTCATTATTTTGGGTGCAGGAATAGTGGGATGCTCAATCGCTTATGCACTTTCAAAAAGAGGCCACAATACGCTCAACGTGGATGCCCTCCCAGCGGCGGGTTACGGTTCAACTAGCCATTCTTCTGCTGTCATTAGACCAATTTATTCCCATATTACTTCTTGTGCTGTTGCCCACGAAAGTCGTTTCATCTGGAAGGAGTGGGAGAAGTTTATCGATGCCGAAGATGAGCGTGGTTATGCCAAGTACACTGAGTGCGGTGGATTGGTCCTGGTAAAGGATGATGACTTTGGGCCTTATCAAGCGAGCCTTGACGCGATGTCGGCGGTGGGTGTTAGCTTTGATATATTAGACGAGACTCACCTAAGAAAATATTATCCCGGTATTGCGTTGGATTCTTTCGGCCCGCCCAAACGTCTTGGAGATAAAGACTTTGGTGAAGTGACAAAAGGCAGTATTACATCGGCAATCTTGGTCCCTGCTGCAGGATATGTTTCTGACCCTCAATTAGCGAGTCATAATCTTCAAATAGCAGCTGAAAAGAGAGGTGGAGAATTTGTCTTTAATCAGAAGGTTGTAAAAATTGAATATGCCAATGGCGAAGTAAAGGGCGTTTGCCTACAAAATGGTGAACGTATCGATGCAAACATTGTGGTCAACGCAACAGGACCGCATTCAAAGGGTATAAATCAACTGGCTGGTATTGATCTTAAAATTAATACACAGGCCGTGAAACATGAAGTTGTTTATCTGGAATCTCCAACAAGCCACTTTTCGAAAACAGAAAAATTTATTGTTGATTTTGATGCCGGTATTTATACCCGGCCGGATGGCAAGGATATTTTGATCGGTTCTGCTGATCCCGAGTGTGATGCTATTGATACTGTCGATCCTGATAATTACGATCCAGGCTTTACTGAACAGTGGACAGTACAAGCCTATCGCACTGCTCAACGGTTTCCTGATCTTGGTATAAGCAATACCGCACGGGGAACTGTCGGTATTTATGATGTATCTGAAGATTGGATTCCGATCTATGACCAATCGGAGCTTAGTGGGTTTTATGTAGCGATGGGAACCAGCGGAAACCAGTTCAAGAATGCCCCCTTAATTGGAGAAATAATGGCCCAAATTATTGAGCAGGAAGGTAAAAATGGAGGGCATGATACTAACCCCGCTGAGCTCTATTTGCCGCATATTGATAAGCGCGTTAGCCTGGCATTTTTCTCACGAAATCGAGAATTGCAGTCTACGAGCA
>JAESSY010000049.1 GCA_016763855.1 Pseudomonadales bacterium | reverse complement strand
TTTTGTTGCTGGCCTCTTTTTGTCTCTTCTCCATCACCACTGTCGTCTTACTGAAATTTATTACCGGTAAATCGCTAACGTGGTCGAAGGTTCATAGTTTTTTTCTCTTCTACACTTTGTTTCTGTTGAGTAATATTTTTACCAGTATCCTTCCGGAAAATTCCATTAATATGGCCTGGCTGTTCTTAGCGCTACCCATGACCTTGATTGTTTGTGGTGAATTGGACGATGGTGGATGGCGGCAAGTCTTATTCTTTCTGTCCCTTTCGATCATAGCTTCGGCTATTTGGGGACTAAGTGAATTTGTTTGGACTGGAAACCGCGCATCCGGTCCTGTTATCGATCCTAATTCATGGGTATCTGTGTTCAATATATTTTATTTTATTGTTCTCTCTTTTTTCTTATCGCCTCGAAGGACATTATCTATACCCACCTTATTGTTGTTGCTACTGATTTCTACTGCGATATTTTCAGCCTATTCTCGCGTGGGTAGTCTCAATTTTGCACTGGCCCTGATATTTGTCGTAACACTTTCTTTTCTCATAAAAACCTTGAGGACCCGATTAATATTGGTCGTTCTGAGTGTTTGTATTAGTTACGTCTCGGTGAATTCCCTGACGACGATGGAAGATGCTACTGGCAATAGCGAGGGTTATACACTCGATGCTAGGTCTTCAGGATGGGCGCAGCGGTTTGCACAATGGGAATCGGCCTTGGAGCAATACCGCGACTATCCCATTTTGGGTAGTGGTCTAGGGACCTTTAGATTGCTATATCCTGCCTACCGTACTCAGGGTGACTTAGATACAGCGGGCAATTATGTTCACAATGACTATGTTCAGTTGTTAGCGGAAACTGGACCTATTTCAACAATATTTCTGGCTTTATTCATTTTATATTTGTTGTCGGGCCTTTGGCGCCACATAAGGGACTTGGTGCTCAGAAAGAATGCTGATGCTATCGAAGCTATTGTTCTTATTGTCGCTATGGGAACCGTATTCCTGCATGCATTAATGAATTTTACTTTTTATAATTTACCGAATCAAATACTGCTTGCATTGGCTTTAGCAAGATTACTCACAATAGAAGGACGCCTCTACACATATCAAAAGACTTTAAGTTCACCTAAATTAGTAGGCCTTGGTGTATGGCTCTTTTACCTTTATATCTCGTTTCTCAACGCCATCGATTTTATCAGTTTTGATTTGGTCTATGGTGGAGGGTATGTGTCGATTGATCAGAATTTTCCTGGCACCAAGCTAGGGGTATACGATGTGCTTAATCGTATTGTGAAAGTCAGACCCGATGTCGCGGGTAATCGCTTTGCTATGGCAACCCTCTATAGGGCGAGTTTTGATGAACAGCCTAGAAATGCACTTGAAGCCCGCCGTTCTCTCTCTATTGTGACAGCCCTAGAGTATCAGCGAGGACTTGAAATTAACCCTTACCATTATCAAGTCCGAACATTTTTTGCGGAATTTTTGAAGCAGAATCCAGATCTAATGAACTTGCCCGAGATATATCAAAGTCCCGAACGTTTGTTGAGTGAGGGTTTGAATATGGGATCTTGTTATATCGAACGATATGTGAATCTTGCAAGTTATCTAACAGCGGTAGGTAGAGATGATGAAGCTTATCAATTGCTTGTTAAAGGTGCGCTTCCCTGGCATGGTTTGCGTTACGATAATTATGAAAAATATCAATCGTTGATGTATCGCGACTTACTGCGTGGAGCTAAAAAACGAAATGATATCGTGGTTCTGCAGCGCTTACTCAAGCTCTTATAGGCTGATTATGTAGGTTTATTATGGGCTACTTTCTAAAGGCGCCTTCCAGTATTCTCATTGATAAATCTACGGCGATGTTATTTTTTGTCAGAACGCCCATAGAAATATAGTCAACACCGGTTTCGGCGATAGCAATGAGATCTGATTCCTGCTCTATCCCCCCAGATGCTTCGAAGAGGATATTGTTGTGAGCTGTCTCAACTGCCATCGATAAATCTGATAACGAAAAGTTATCAAGCATAATCCAATCGGGTTCTGCGCTAATGGCCTCTGCAAGCTCTTCGAGGTTTTCGACTTCGATTTCTACTTTTCTGTCGGGATAGAGCGCCTTCGCTTTTTCTATGGCAAGTGAAATTGAACCACAAGCTATAATGTGATTTTCTTTAATGAGAAAGGCATCAAAAAGTCCCATGCGATGATTCATACCTCCGCCACATTTTACCGCGTATTTTTGAGCTCGCCGTAATCCTGGAATAGTTTTTCGAGTGTCTAACAATTTTGTTTTGGTATGCTGAATTAAATTTGCGTAGTGCGCAGTAATTGTAGCCGTCCCAGATAGTAATTGGAGATAATTCAAAGCAGGTCTTTCTGCCGTGAGTAAACTCCGAGCATGACCTTCGATTTTGAAAAGGATCTGGTTTTCCGAAACCCTTTCACCCTCCTCAATCATCCATTTGATTTTCAACTTCGAATCGACTTGTAGAAGCACTTCCTCTACCCAAGGACGTCCACAAATAACGGCTTCATCCCTGCATATGACTTCAGCAGAGGCGTTCCTTTGTGCGTCTATGAGTTGTGCTGTGATGTCGCCCTCTCCGATATCTTCCTTTAGCGCGAAAGCGACGCTCTGACTTATATCTTGAAGATAATCTGTCTGCATTATTTATTCCTAATACAATTGTCTCAGGGTGAGAAAGTCACCTTGTTGTAAAAATTCAACTTGTTTCAACGCGGACATGCCGAGAAGAATGGTTGATCTTTCCATCCCGGGATTGATACTTGCGCGGACATTATAGAGTTCAATCTTGCCAATGGTGAGTTGATTCAAGGTGGTGCTATAGACTGTCACGGTACCGTTCGCTGTATATGCTTTATTAGCTGCGCCTCTACGTAGGCCTAGATCTCTCGCTATTCTGGCTGGGATGACAACATCAGTTGCGCCGGTGTCGAGTAAAAATTCGACATCTTGATGATTGATCGTACCGGAGGCGACGTAGTGTCCCATTCGATTACGTTTTAATTTAACAATGGCAGTGTCTTGATCAGCGGAAGTGATTGGGTTTTGATTGGGATTCCGATTACGTTCTTCTACACCCCCAAAATAGAGGGTGAGAAGTGCGAGGCCAGTCACGCAAGCCGCTATCATCATGCCTTGTCCAAATCTTTGGGTTTCCATTAGTTTAAGTTTTTCTGTTCATATATCTGTCCATTACAGCTTAGTCTCTAAGTGGAGGGCCTCGATAAATTATCTGTTTTCAGTATAACAGTCTATCCGTCGTGTTTGCTTTAGTCAGCCTTGATATACTTTAGTTCAGATCCGATGGACGATGGAGGGAAGGGTGCAAATTAAAGAGGGTATACTGGATGTTGCAAAACAGATGCCTAGCCCCAACTGTGATAAACGCCCCGAGAATAGAATTACACTAGTGGTGATTCATTGTATTAGTTTGCCTCTGGGTCATTTTGGTAATTCTTATGTCGAAGCGCTATTTTGCAATCAACTGAAAGGGACGGAACATAAAGATTTTTGTGATCTTCCTGGGCTAAAAGTGGCGAGTCACTTATTTATCCGGCGTGATGGCGAGGTAATACAGTTTGTTCCCTTTCATAAAAGAGCCTGGCATGCGGGTGTTTCTAGTTTTCAGGGTAGAGAGAACTGCAATGATTTTTCTGTCGGTATCGAGCTAGAAGGGACGGATACAGGCTTATATACCGATAAGCAATATGAAATTCTCCGGCAAATTTGTTCTATAATGTGTGCTCTATGGTCTCTGGATAAACATGCCATTGTCGCTCATAGTGATATTGCTCCGGGTCGGAAGACAGATCCTGGCACTGGGTTTAATTGGAATCTGTTACTGGATAATTTGAGAATAGAGGCGTAATCGATGAAATTTCTTGCGATATTGATCGCTATTTTTTATTACCAACATTGGATAGGGGAGAACCCCTTAAGAAAACTTTTCCCTACGACGCGCTATCAGGAATGGGTTAAGAATCGAACTCTGCCGCCGTGGATTAAATTTGCGCTTTGTGTTGTTTTGCCGACTTTCATTCTGTTTGTCGTAATGAATTAAATACAAGGCATGGTGCTGGGTTTGGTGGGACTCATCATTAGCCTAGGCGTTTTAGTCTATACGATTGACTTGTTTGAAACCGAAGCTGTTTTTGACGAACAAGTGCTTTGGTTGAGATCTGTTGATGATTCTCACACCTTGGCAGACACTATTCAGAGACAAGAAGATTTTGAAATTCACCATATCTATGAAAGTTTTCAGAGTGTTGTTCCCATACTTTTTTGGTTCATATTGTTAGGTCCTGCTGGAAGTTTGTTTTACGCTTTATGCATCTGGTACCTCGATGCGCTTTCGCAAGATGACGAAGAGATCGAGGTAGTTGAACTCATTGTTTATTGGCTTGAATTACCCGCTGCGCTTATTACGGGTTTGATTTTTTGCCTTGTGGGAAATTTTGGTCCGGGAATTGACTATTGGATTATGTCCATTACAGATTTTAAGGAATCAACCGCTGTGAGACTGTTACGGATGGCAGGTATCTCAATCGATACAGTCGATGTGGAATACACTGATGACGTACTTGGTTTTGCGAAACTAGCAGAGGCACGTACTGCAGAAATCAGCGCCTTATGCGAAAGATCTCTTTATGGTTGGTTGGGTGTGGCCGCTATCTTCATTATTATTGGTTTGTAATTGCGGATTTCTAAGTTAGCGGTTTGTGTCTTTAGTTTTTTACTCAGTAGCACCGTAAATGGAGAGTCAATAGTTGTCCTAGATGATCTGGGTAATGAAGTGACGATTTCTCAACCTGCAGCGCGCATTGTTAGCTTGGCACCTCATCTTACAGAAATACTTTTTTCCCTTGATGTCGGAGATAAAATTGTAGGAACCGTTAAGTTTTCGGATTTTCCTAAGAAAGCGAAAAATATTCCTCGCTTGGGTGATGCTTTCGCTCTTAATGTCGAAGCGATAGTGGCCATGCAGCCCGATATTATTTTTGCTTGGCACACCGGTGGAGTGAGTGCATCGGTGGAACGATTAAACGAATTAGGCATCCCTGTTTTTGTAAATCATTCGTCCTCCTTAAATGACATCGCAAGCGGTTTTGTTCGAATGGGTAAATTGGTAGGAAAGGCGGCCAATGGGTTACGATTACAATCACAGTTTAACGAAAAGCTTAAACGGCTTGAGTCCGATATTCTTGATGGACCTGTGGTGTTTTTTCAGATCTCTGATCAAGATCTTTACACAATTAGTGATAATCATATTATCGGTCAAAGTATTCGCCACTGCGGTGGTCAGAATCTGTTTCCCGATTTGCAACCTGACGTCACTTTAGTCAGTAAGGAAGCGGTTATCGCAGGCTCTCCAGATCTCATTTTGCTTACCCACTCGACAATGAATTCTCCAGGGACGAAGGCTTCTCCCTGGCTAAATCGGTGGCAGAGCTATTCATTCTTTAAGGGCAGGGTTGCTTTGATTGACCCAGGGCTTATATCTCGCCCCAGCTTCCGTATGTTGGAGGGCTTGAGTCGAATCTGTGAGCTTATCGCTCCTGTTGATGGGTATAGATAATCCCCATCAATTGCGATCTATAAGCTATACTTTGTAGATACGTCGAGATTCGGTGCTGACAAGGAGATATGAATGGCGACCGAGCATATTAATGCTGATGAAGACCCCGTTGAAACCAAGGAATGGATTGAAGCTATATCTTCGATCATTGAAACAGAAGGTATTGAAAGAGCACAATTTTTACTAGAAAGATTGTCAGTTAAAGTAACCGAAACAGGTGCTCAACTACCCTACGCGATTACAACACCCTATAGAAATACGATCCCGGTAGAAAAAGAAGCTCGTATGCCTGGTGATCTATTTATGGAGCGCGGGATTCGTTCCTTGATTCGCTGGAATGCTATGGCGATGGTAATGCGAGCCAATTTAAAAGACGGCACTTTGGGTGGTCATATTTCCAGTTTCCAGTCCAGTGCAACGCTCTATGATGTTGGTTTTAATTATTTTTTCCGTGCCAGCACGCCAGCTCAAGAAGGTGACTTGCTCTATATACAAGGGCACTGTGCACCCGGTATCTATGCACGGTCTTTTCTTGAAGGTCGCATCTCAGAAGAACAATTAGACAAATTTCGTCAGGAAACCGATGGAGATGGATTATCTTCCTATCCCCATCCTTGGCTAATGCCTGACTACTGGCAATTTCCCACAGTTTCAATGGGCTTAGGTCCTTTGCAAGCGATCTATCAAGCTCATGTAATGCAATATCTTGATCATCGTGGACTCGCAGAAGCAAAGGACAGAAAAGTCTGGTGTTTTACCGGTGATGGTGAAATGGATGAGCCTGAATCATTGGGCGCGATTGCACTAGCGGGTCGCGAGAAACTTGAAAATTTAATATTTGTTGTTAACTGTAATCTTCAACGACTTGATGGCCCAGTGAGAGGGAATGGCAAAATTATTCAAGAGCTAGAAGGTGCTTTTCGTGGTGCTGGTTGGAATGTGATTAAAGTAGTCTGGGGTCGAATGTGGGATCCCCTATTCGAAAAGGACAAACATGGCCTGATGCAGAAGCGGATGGACGAGGCCGTCGACGGCGAATATCAAGCCTACAAGAGCAGAGAAGGGGGATATACTCGGGAACATTTCTTCGGCAAAGATCCAGAACTCTTAAAAATGGTTGAGAGTATGACGGATGATGATATTTATAGGCTCAATCGCGGTGGTCATGATCCTTACAAGGTATATGCAGCTTATGCGGCAGCAACGAAGCACAAAGGCCAGCCTACCGTCATTCTCGCCAAAACCGTAAAGGGATATGGGCTCGGTTTAGCCGGTGAAGCACAAAATATTACCCACTCTGTGAAGAAACTTGATCTCGAAGAACTGAAATTATTCCGGGATCGATTTGATATTCCACTACCTGATTCTGAATTAGAAAACATTTCTTATTACAGACCAGCAGACGATAGTCCGGAAATGCGCTATTTACAATCTCGGAGAGAATCTCTGGGAGGATTCTTGCCAAGTAGAAACCCAGAATTTGAAAGCCTAAAGGTACCTAAGTTGGATGCTTTTGAAGCGATAACAAAAGGCTCAGGCGATAGGGAAATATCCACCACAATGGCTTTTGTCAGAATCCTTTCTGCGATTATTAAGGACAAAGAAATTGGAACGCGCGTTGTACCGATAGTGCCTGATGAAGCACGAACCTTTGGTATGGAGGGAATGTTTCGGCAGTTGGGGATCTATTCCAGTGTCGGACAACTATATGAACCCACCGATGCGGGTCAAATTATGTATTACCGGGAAGATTCAAAAGGCCAGGTAATGGAAGAGGGTATCAATGAAGGTGGCGCCTTCTCGGCGTGGTTGGCGGCAGCAACATCTTATGCGAATAACAACTGCCCACTGGTTCCTTTTTATGTTTTCTACTCTATGTTTGGTTTTCAGCGTGTGGGTGACTTATGTTGGGCGGCAGGGGACCTGCAAGCCAGAGGTTTCTTGTTGGGCGGGACAGCAGGTAGAACGACTCTCAATGGTGAAGGCTTGCAGCATCAGGATGGTCATTCTCATATTCTTGCTAATACCGTTCCAAATTGTACCTCTTACGACCCGACCTTTGGTTATGAACTCGCGGTTATTATCCAGCATGGACTTGAAGAAATGTATGTGCAGAGATTGGCTAAATATTATTACATCACCATTATGAATGAGAACTATGCTCAGCCCGCTATGCCCAAAGGGTGTAAAGATGGGATCATAAAAGGCATGTATTTATTCAAGAAGAACATCAAGAAAGCAAGTAAAAAATCGGTTCAACTTCTAGGCAGCGGAACAATATTACAAGAAGTCATGGCGGCAGCTGAAATTCTTAAATCTGATTTTGAAATAGATGCTGACATATGGAGTGTTACTAGTTTCAATGAATTGAGAAGAGAGGGTTTAGCAACAACTCGATGGAATATGCTCCATCCGGAAGAAACGCCCAAGCTAAGCTATGTTGAAACCTGCCTTGGAAAAACAAAGGGGCCAGTTGTTGCATCGACTGACTATATGAAGAATTATGCTGATCAAATCAGAGATTATATTTCTGGCACCTACTCAGTGCTCGGTACTGATGGCTTCGGTCGAAGTGATACCCGAGAAAAATTACGACACTTCTTTGAAGTTGACCGCTACTTTATCGTCATCGCAACATTAAGCGCCTTGGTTCAGGATAATGTCATTCCAAGTAAAGTGGTAGCGAAGGCCTTGAAGAAATTTAATATTGATCCAGACAAAGTGGACCCTGCACTAACTTAGGAAGCGAAATGAAAGAAAATATTTTGGTTCCCGATGTTGGTGGAGCGGAAGAAGTTGAAGTTATTGAAATTCTGGTTGCGGTGGGAGATTCTGTCAGTGTCGATGATTCGTTAGTTGTTCTGGAATCTGACAAAGCGAGTATGGAAATACCCTCTCCCAATAGTGGCAAGATTGTCAGTATTACCGTGAAATTAGGGGATAAGGTTGATGAAGGCGCACTTATTTTGGAGCTTGAAGTAGAAGGGGATGAAAAGCCAGAAGCTGAGGGCACTGTGGAAGTTGAAGAGGTGGTAAAATCAGAACCTTTAGAGCCCATATCAGTTTCTACCCCAGCCCCAGCTAAGAAAACTACACAAGAAGAAAAAACAATTTCGGTGCCAGATGTAGGTGATGCAAAAGACATCATGGTTACGGAAATACTGGTTAAACTGGGTGACATAATCGGTAATGAGGATTCAATCGTTGTCTTGGAATCTGACAAAGCCAGTATGGAAATACCCACTCCCTTTGCAGGTGAAGTCCTTGAAATCATGATCAAAGAAGGGCAAGAAGTGAATGAGGGTGATGCCATTATCAGATTGAAGGCATCCGTTGAAGGAGAGGAAGATTCTCGCATTGAGACGGAAATGCCCGTTAAGCAGGCGGATAAAAAGCCAGCCAAAGCTGAAATTTCGCCTTCTCTTCAAAAAGGTATTGAAAAGAGCGCTCAAGAAAGACAATCAGTTAATGTCCACGCTGGACCTGCAGTTAGAAAACAAGCGAGACAATACGGTGTCAATCTTGAGGATGTAGTGGGTACAGGTCGAAGTGGCCGAATACTGAAAGAAGATATTCAAGCATTTGTTAAAAAGCAATTGTCTGCACCATCGTCTCAGAAAGGAGAAGGCGGTGGTATACCACCGATTCCAGCTGTCGATTTTTCTCGTTTTGGCGAAATTGAGTTATTATCGCTGAGCCGAATCAAGAAAGCTTCTGCTCGAAATTTACACCGATCCTGGCTTAACGTTCCTCACGTTACTCAATTTGATGAGGCAGACATTACTGACTTAGAAGCGTTTAGAAAGAATCAAAATGCTGAACTAGCGAAAGAAGGGGTTAAGCTAACCCCCCTCGCTTTTCTCGTTAAAGCTTGCGTCAATGTTTTGATAAAGTATCCTCAGTTTAACGCGTCAATTGAATCTGACTACGGTAATTTAATACTAAAGAAGTATTACAATATCGGCATTGCCGTTGAGACACCTGACGGATTGGTGGTTCCAGTACTGAAAGATGCTGATAAAAAAGGTATTGTACAAATTAGTACTGAGTGCGGCGAACTGGCGCGATTGGCAAGAGACAAAAAATTACCAATGGATGCCATGCAAGGAGCTTCGTTTACGATCTCAAGCCTAGGTGGCATAGGCGGTACGGCTTTTACCCCTATTGTGAATGCGCCAGAAGTCGCCATATTGGGTGTGTCACGATCTAAAATGTCACCACAATGGAATGGATCAGAGTTTGTACCCAGGATGATGTTGCCACTCTCTTTATCCTGCGATCATCGTGCTATCGATGGGGCAGAAGCCGCGCGGTTTACCAACACGTTGGCGCAGGTGATGAGTGATATGAGGCGCATGCTGCTTTAGGCGTCTTTCTCCCAAAGCACTTCATCAATTTGCAATTCTTTCGCTGCGTATCGTGCGGCAACAAATATATAGTCAGATAAGCGATTTAGATATTTAAGCCCAGCGGTATTAATGTTTTCATCTCTTTGCAGCGTGACTAAGTCTCTTTCTGCTCTACGGCATACACTTCGACAAAGATGCAAAACTGCAATCAGTTTATGCCCTCCCGGTAATATAAAATTTTCTAATGGTGCTAAATCTGCGTTAAGTAAATCAAGCGCTGTTTCAATTTGAGAAACCTGTTTGTCATCAATAATTTGATAACCGGGGATGGAAATTTCTCCCCCAAGATCAAATATTCGGTGTTGACTATGACTAAGAAAATCCGTAATTGAGCTTAAAATTAAGTGCTCTTTGAGTTCTTCAATACACAAACCGATAAAACTATTGAGTTCGTCGATGCTCCCGATGGCTGTCATCCGTGCATGATCTTTGCTTATCCTGCTGCCATCCCCAAGACCCGTTTCTCCTTGATCCCCGGTACGGGTATAAATTTTACTTAAACGCTTTCCCACGAACTATCCTCAGGCTAAAGACTCACGCGACAGGCGTGAGATGATGAACATATATGGCGTCATTTTGAAAAGCGACTTCTGAATTTTCTTGTGCAGATTCAATTAACCTCTGTGGATTCGGCGGGCCATTTTCAGCATGGCTGGCACATAGGCTCATGGCGATATTTGCCGGTAGGAAGCCAGCAGAAGTTTTATAACTTTTTAATCGTACACCATCGAATATTCGCTGATAGCATTCTGCAGTACAGTGTTCAATGGTAGGTTGCAATAAGACCAATGCAAATTGTCCAGGCCCATAGTAGGTCACAATATCCATCGGTCTAATTAAGTGCTGAATTTTTTCGGAAATTGAGACAATAAGCTGGTCAGCGATTTTTCCATCATATTTCTCTATGGTTTCCTCAAAGTTGTGAACTGATATCAATAAGAAACAAACGGCCCCACCTCTTGATTCAATCTGGCGAATCGAATCTTGCAGAATTTGCTCAGCATAACGGCGATTACCAAGACCCGTTAATGGATCCAATAGCTGACCCTTTTGTAGTATCTGATTTGAATTCCGTAAATCTTTATTGATTTCCTGAAGCGATTTTATTTGATTCGCCAGACGGCAACCGACGGATATCAAATGAGTCAAGCTGTGCATACGATTTAGCGGAATATGAGCATCTATACCATATTTGACTAAGTCTTCGATGGGTAGATCGCCGACAATAATAATATAGGTAAAGTGGTTTGCGTCATCATCAATTTCTCTGATCGCTTCTGCTATTTCTAGCCCACTCAAGTCATCAGTTTCGCTTCCAATGATCACGACGTGGGCTGGGGATTGCTCAAGAATTTGCAAACCATCCACGCCACCAGTGCAGTAGGTAATGTTGCTATAGGACAACATCAGATCATCATAGATTACTTGGGGTGTACTAGAATTTTTGATGGTGACTATCGGAAAATCATTCATATTTTTATAATAAATACCGTAGCGTTCAAGAGATGACTAATCTGATATGCTTGGTTAATAAGTTCGTACTGATTGTAATAAACTTTTTGTAATGAGAGAAGGGGAAATGACATGCCATCTTTTGATACTGTTTCAGAAGTAGACGTATTTGAGATAACCAATGCTGTGGATCAGGCGAATAGAGAGCTTAAGACTCGCTATGACTTTAAGGGTGTGACTTCGAGTTTTGAACGAAAAGACTTCGAAATTGAAATGACCGCAGAAGCTGAGATACAGCTGGAACAAATGCTAGACATCCTCAGGAGTAAGCTCGTCAATCGATCGATTGATGTTAGAGTTCTAGAAGTAAAAGACATTCGGCCCCACGGAAAATTACTTCATCAAACCGCGATCGTTCGTCAAGGGATTGAAATTGATCTTGCGAGAAAGATTGTTAAAATGATCAAGCAGGAGAAGATCAAGGTGCAGGCAGCAATACAAGGCGAGAAAGTCAGGGTGACCGGTAAAAAGCGTGATGATCTACAACAAGTCATGGCGCTGTTAAAAGCCAGCGAGATTGATATGCCTCTGCAATTTAATAATTTCAGAGACTAAGTTTGATTTTTACTCGTGGAATCATGTTTAAGCTGAGATTAATATCTTATGCGCTCTGATCTCTCTGAAGAAAAAGTAAAGTTAAGCTGGAAAGAAGTATTCCTCGTCTACCGCAAACCCAGAGTGATCACGATGGCATTCCTCGGTTTTGCAGGAGGGCTTCCATATCTATTGGTGTTTTCAACACTGACTGCCTGGTTACGCGATGATGGTGTGAGTCGAAGTGCTATCGGTTTTTTTGCATGGGTGGGTATTACTTATTCCGTTAAAGTCTTCTGGGCACCGGTGGTCGATAGGCTGAGCGTACCATTTCTAACAAAAGCGCTGGGGCAAAGAAGAAGCTGGATTTTGGTAGGTCAAATAGGCATTGCCTTGGGTCTGGTGGGTATGATGTTTGTAGGATCTAGCCAGTTGTACATTCTTTCTTTATTCGCTTTTATTGTTGCATTTTCATCGGCGACTCAGGACATTGCCATCGATGCCTATCGTATTGAAGCAATGCCAGAAGCTTATCAGGGTGCAATGTCTGCGACCTATATTTTTGGCTACCGTGTTGCTTTACTGGTGGCAGGAGCAGGTGCTTTATACATTGCTGAATATCAGAGCTGGGCTGTCGCTTATCAAGTCATGGCAGGTTTAACGGGTATTGGTATTGTGACTGTTTTAGTGATTCAAGAACCTGATGTCGATCGTAAAATTTTTGAAATACCCTTACTAGAAGATGGAAACCGTGCGCCGGTTTGGGTTATTGCAAAATCTTGGGTTAATGATGCCATGGTGCAACCCTTTGTGGATTTCTTCACGAGAAACGGCCAATTTGCCTTGGTGATTCTGTTATTTATCGCCGTTTTCCGACTGAGTGATATTGCGATGGGTATTATGGCAAATCCTTTTTATCTCGATATGGGTTATTCAAAAACCGAGATCGCGAATGTCGCGAAAGTGTTTGGGTTTTTTATGTCGATACTCGGATCAGCCATTTGCGGTATCTTGGTGGTGAAATGGAATATCTTCAGATGCTTACTTATCGGTGCGGTAGCCGTGGCATCCACTAATCTATTATTTGCAGGCCTATCGTTGATGACGCCAGAGATCAGCTCATTGGCGATTGTCATTAGTGCAGATAATTTGAGTGGCGGTTTCGCTGCGACGGCTTTTATTGCCTATCTTTCCAGTCTGACCAATCGTGCTTACACTGCCACACAATACGCGCTCTTTAGCTCTTTGATGACATTGCCCGGAAAATTCATCAGTGGTTTTTCAGGTTTAGTCGTGGATAGCGAAGGCTATTTTGTATTCTTTATTGCGGCAGCAGGGCTTGGCATCCCTGCTATTGTATTAGTGTGGGTACTCATTAGGCGGGAAAGCCGAGCGTAGTGTTTTTTTAGCGCTGTCTAAATCATCATGTCAGCTCAGAAGATGGCATTGTGTATGGCTGCTTTATTTCAAAAGAGTCAACAAAAAAGAGGTTACATGCTAACCCTTAAACTGGTATTTTAGCGGTCACAAAAGCTGAGCCGCAAAATCACATTTTAGGGGAAAAATGAGCACTGAATTCAATAAACTGAACAATGAAGAACAAAGTGTCATCATCAACAAGGGAACAGAACGACCCTTTACAGGCAAATACGATAACTTCTACGAAGGCGGATTATACGTATGCAAACAGTGTGATGCTGCGCTCTATCGCTCAGAACACAAATTCCAATCTACCTGCGGCTGGCCCAGCTTTGACGATGAAATCGACAAGGCTATTAAGCGCGAATCTGATGCTGATGGCAGAAGAGTTGAAATTCTATGTGCAAATTGTGACGGTCATTTAGGGCATGTCTTTGGAGGTGAGGGCTTGACGGACAAGAACATTCGTCACTGCGTCAATTCTGTTTCAATGAAGTTTATTAGTAGCGATGATATTGGCTAATGATCTCTACTTAGGTACAAGCTTCAAGCACCCTTAGATTGTGCACCCCGAATCAACTTTCCAGGTAGCAGTCCCGTTGCCTGCCCATTTTCAAAAACAACTTGCCCTGACACAATTGTCGCCTGGTAACCTTTAGCACCTTGATATAGTCGGCGTCCATCGGCTGGGAAATCATGACGCATCTCTGGTGCCGTTAGCCCCAGATTCTCAAGATCAATAATATTCACATCTGCTTTCATCCCGGGGGCGAGAACTCCGCGATCATTCAAACCGTATTGATGCGCGGTTTCAAAGGTTTGTTGGCGAACAATAAACTCTAATGATTGGCGTTCACCTCGTGTTCGATCCCGCACCCAATGCATCAACATATAGGTCGGTGTTCCTGCATCACAGATTGCTCCACAGTGAGCGCCGCCGTCTGACAAGCTGATACCTGTTTGTGGATGGCGCATGGTCTCGAGAATGGCATCAAAGTTGCCATTGGCATAACCGAATAGTGGGAAGTACAGCATACCTCGCCCGTTTTGAGCGTTAAGCGCCTCAAAGATCAGATCTGCCGGTGTGCGTCCTGTTGTTTCGGATTGACCCGCAATGGAATTGGCCGGTTCTGGCTCATAGTCATTGTTCTGATCCATGGGAAACATTTTACTGGTGAAGGCGACGAGAAAGTTGAGAAAGGCATCTGGAATAGGTGTGTTTTTTGGCAGGCCGTCAGTGCGAATTTTACCCCCTGCGATTAATTTTGCTCGTACTTCTGGTTTATTCAACTCTTTGCGTCTTTCCTCAATGGGAAGGCGGGCGAGTGCTTGATAATCAGGATGACCGATAAAGGGATGTATGCTCGTTTCCCAGCCCATTAGCACGCCTACCGGACGGCCAGAAAATTGCCCCCGTAAGTTGTGGATTCCTTCTTTGCGTGCTTCATCTAGCATGCGTAAATCTTCTTTATAAAGATCAGGATTTTCATCGATCTGTTGAAGGTTAAAAGTCACCATAGCCCCGGTTTCTTTTGCCAGTTCTTTCATCCAAAGAATTTCATTCGGTGCTTCGCGATGGGTTACTGCCATTTGAAAAACGCCTCGACCAAACTCTTTAAATGCATCGCCTATACCAAATAATTCATCCATTTCTGCCAAAGTGCCGGGTATAGGCTTACCTTGCAGCGTGTTGTGCATTTCTGTTCGTGAAGTGGAAAATCCCAGTGCCCCTGCCTGTAATGATTCCAATACAATTTTACGCATTGCTTCAATGTCTTCGGGGTTTGCGGTTTCATTATCAATGCCACGTTGCCCCATGACATAAGCGCGTAGAGCACAATGGGGAACTTGTACACCATAGTCGATGACATGGGAGCGTTTTTCCAGTGCTGTCATGAACTCAGGAAATGTTTCCCAATCCCATTCAATGCCTTCATGCATTGCAGCGCCAGGTATGTCTTCGACGGCTTCCATTAATTCGATGAGCTCGTTTCTAAGTTCTTCTTTGACGGGTGCAAAACCAACGCCACAATTTCCCATCACTACAGTTGTAACACCATGCTCAGAAGAAGGGGAGAGATAAGGATCCCAGGTGGCCTGAGCATCATAGTGGGTGTGAATATCTACCCATCCTGGTGTGACGATTTTACCGCCAGCATCGATTTCACGCAGTCCAGCACCAAGATCTTTACCCACTGCAGTGATCTGCTTGCCATTAATGGCAATATCAGCTGGAAAAGATGGGATGCCTGTGCCGTCGACAATTACGCCATTTTTTATTAGAAGGTCATGTTTGCTCATATCGGCTCTCACATTTGCGAATCGCCTTTGAGACTATCAGCAATGATCCATGCTGTCTAAAATACAGACTTACCGGTTTTGTTCTTAATATTTAATCTGTTCTCCACTGATACAGCTTCAAACTAACCCGCCCATTGACCGCGTCGACCCCGTCCTCTGCCAATTTCTCCATTTGCCTCTCAGGATTCGGGTTTGAAATCTTGCCCTGGCTATTGATAACCCGGTGCCAAGGGAGTTTCGTACCCTTGGGTAATCGAGATAAAATCCTCCCTACAAGCCGGCTTTGCTGTGGCAATCCAGCCAATCTGGCAATCTGGCCGTAGGTGGCAACCTGACCTTTGGGAATGGCATAGACGATCTGCCAGACCTGTTCTTTCGTTTTTTCCAGAGATTCCGCCATATAAGGTCCACATTTGGAGAAAAAGTCGTTTTTATTCAGATATTTCGGGGTGTCAGGGTTGAAACTGAACAAACCGTCCCTATTATTAGCACTCCAAATAGGAGAGAGCTAAACCCAACCGTTTTAACGAGTTTGAGCTTAGCGTGGTTTTTTGCAAAAGCCAATTAGGAGGCCGAAGGGCCGCTATTGGTACTCAATCCGGAGACATGAATGAATATCCGCCCATTACAAGATCGTGTGGTTGTACGACGCACAGAAGAAGAAACAAAAACAGCTGGAGGTATTGTACTTCCGGGTTCTGCAACTGAGAAGCCTTCACAAGGTGAAGTCCTCGCAGTGGGTCCAGGCAAAAAGTTGGACAGTGGTACTGTTCAGGCCGTTGACCTTAAGGTTGGCGACAAAGTTTTGTTTGGTCAGTACTCAGGCAGTACTGTAAAAATTGATGGCGAAGAACTGCTCATCATGAACGAAAGCGAAGTATTTGGCGTTGTAGAGTAAGCCAATTTACGTTAACGAAGTAATAAAGGAAAAGAGAAAATGACAGCTAAAGACGTAAAATTTGGTGATAGCGCACGTCAACGCATGTTGGCAGGTGTCAATATACTTGCTGACGCAGTAAAAGTTACGCTAGGACCAAAAGGTCGTAATGTAGTACTGGATAAATCATTCGGTTCTCCAACAGTAACAAAAGACGGTGTATCCGTTGCCAAAGAAATTGAATTGAAAGACAAGTTCGAAAATATGGGCGCGCAAATGTTGAAAGAAGTTGCATCGCAAACTTCTGATGTTGCCGGTGACGGAACAACAACAGCGACTGTACTTGCACAATCCATCCTAAATGAAGGATTAAAAGCAGTAGCCGCTGGAATGAACCCAATGGATCTTAAGCGTGGAATCGATAAGGCAGTTATTGCAGCTGTAGAAGAGATCAAGAGCTTAGCGACACCTTGTACTGATACGAAGACAATTGCACAGGTTGGCAGTGTTTCTGCTAACAGTGACACACAAGTGGGTGACATCATTGCTGAAGCGATGGATAAAGTCGGTAAAGAAGGTGTTATCACAGTTGAAGAAGGCAGTGGTTTAGAGAATGAACTCGACGTGGTAGAAGGTATGCAGTTTGATCGCGGTTACCTCTCTCCTTACTTCATCAACAATCAAGAAAGCATGAGTGCTGAATTAGAAGAACCTTATATCCTGCTTTTTGATAAGAAGATTTCTAACATTCGTGACATGCTCCCTATATTGGAAGCGGTTGCAAAAGCCGGTAAGCCATTGATGGTTATCGCTGAAGATGTTGAAGGCGAAGCATTGGCGACGTTGGTTGTAAACAACATGCGCGGAATCGTTAAAGTTGCTGCGACTAAAGCCCCAGGCTTTGGAGATCGTCGTAAAGAAATGTTGCAAGATATTGCGACATTAACAGGGGGTACTGTTATCTTTGAAGAAGTTGGATTGTCTTTGGAAAATACAACACTAGAAGATTTGGGCCAGGCTAAGCGTATTAGCTTGACTAAAGAAAACACAACTATCGTAGATGGCGCTGGTAATTCAGAAGAAATCGAAGGTCGTGTTAATCAAATTAGAACTCAAATCGAAGATACATCTTCAGATTACGATCGTGAGAAGTTGCAAGAACGTGTTGCTAAACTCGCAGGTGGTGTTGCTGTCATTAAAGTGGGTGCACCCACTGAAGTAGAAATGAAAGAGAAGAAAGCTCGCGTAGAAGACGCGCTGCATTCAACTCGTGCTGCTGTTGAAGAAGGTATTGTACCGGGTGGTGGTGTTGCATTGATTCGTGCGCTGCAAAAAATTGAAGGCGTAACGGGCGACAATGAAGATCAAAATGTAGGGATCAACTTGCTCCGAAAGGCAATGGAAGCACCAATGCGTCACATCGTTTCAAATGCGGGTGAAGAAGCTTCAGTTGTTGTTGATAAAGTGAAGCAACTCAAAGGTGCAGTAGGCTACAACGCTGCCACTGGCGAATATGGCGACATGATCAAGTTCGGTCTACCAGATCCTGCAAAAGTGACACGTACAGCACTTCAAGCTGCTGCTTCAGTTGCTGGTCTAATGATCACAACTGAATGCATGGTAACTGATGCTGTAGATGACTCACCTGCTCCTGCTATGCCTGATATGGGCGGCATGGGTGGTATGGGTGGCATGGGCGGCATGATGTAAAAAGCCTCTGTGATTCAGTACTTGTACTGAAGCATCTGATAAAAAGCCTCGATAATTCGGGGCTTTTTTTTGTCTTGTAGTTGAAGGAGTTGCCTTCGCTCGGCATAAACAAATTGCCTGAGTCTGGTGGTTTGTTAAAGAACCAGCGTTGATAGAATCTTTATTTAATACTGATAGGGTAAAGGCTGAAATCAAGTCATTAAAAATATAAGAATATAGGTAGTCAGACTACCTCAATGTTAGTTTATTTAAAGATATATTCAAAATTAGGTAGATATACATCAAAAATATGTCATTATGAGTAGTATGACTACTCATAATGAACAAAAATTAAAGATGCTGCTTGATAACCATAATTATGGGGCTATCTGTTTAGCGCCATGGCTAGAAAAGAAGGGCATATCCCGTGACCTACAGCAATACTACTGCAAGAGCGGGTGGCTAGAATCGGTCGGGCGCGGGGCTTTTAAAAGGCCTAATGACGATATCAGCTGGCAAGATGCATTACATGCTCTCATAGGGCAAGCAGAACTTAATGTGCATGTGGGTGGCATGACAGCGCTATCTCAACAGGGGGCTGGACACTATGTACGACTAGGCAAAGAAAAAGTTTATCTCTTTTCTCCTTTAGCTTCCTCCTTGCCTGCGTGGTTTAGACATTATGATTGGGGTGTAAATATAGAATATATCAGGACGAGCTTTCTGCCCAGCAATGAGGGGATAGGAGGTGCGTTCAATATGCAAGCTGATTCGGGAAAAGAAGCTAGCATCAAAATGTATTCTGGGTCTGAGCGCGCCCTATTGGAATGTTTATATTTAGCGCCTAAAAGACAAGACTTGGTGGAGTGTTATCAGGTAATGGAAGGCCTTGTAAATTTACGACCCAGAGTTGTACAGGGCTTGCTAGAGATATGTAGTTCAATCAAGGTTAAACGCTTGTTCCTATATATGGCTGAAAAAGCAAATCACCAATGGTTGCAATACCTTGATCAATCCAAGGTTACAATTGGTAAAGGAGATCGTAGTATCGTTACAAACGGGGTCTATATAGCCAAACACAAAATCGCCGTACCGAGAGAGTTGGCGGCATTATGATGACCGCTGTTTATCGAGCTCAGGTTGAACTGTTATTACGGGTTCTGCCTCATGTAGCAAAAGAAAAAGACTTTGCGCTGAAAGGCGGCACCGCGATCAACCTGTTTGTTCGTGAACTTCCTCGCTTGTCTGTAGATATAGACCTGACCTATTTGCCCTTTGAAGATAGAGAGATAGCACTTAAAGGTATTTCAGAAGGCTTGGGGCGTATCAAAGAACGTTTATCAAGTCTGATTCCAAATATTCAGGTTAGGCGCCTTCCGCAAAGTGATGGTGAAGAAGCAAAGCTGAGTTGTAAACTGAATGGTGCTCAAATAAAAATTGAAGTCAATACGACAATACGCGGATATTTACAGGCGCCTCGCTTAATGCAAGTAACGGAATCTGTGCAGAGCGAATTTGGTTTATTTGCCGCCATGAATGTAGTGTCACAAGGTGAGTTATACGGCGGTAAGATATGTGCTGCGCTTGACCGCCAACACCCCCGCGATATTTTTGATATTCGAATATTGTTTGAGAATGAAGGTCTGACAGAAGAAATAAAACTGGGATTTATCGCCGCATTACTGGGCAGTAATCGACCACTCAATGAAATACTTAGACCCAATTTTCAAGATCAAAGGGCAACGTTTGACAATCAGTTTTATGGCATGACCAACGATCCATTTAGCTATGAGGATTTTGAGGCGACACGCAAGCGGCTTGTAAGTGCGATACATGAATCTTTAACAGAAGATGATTGCAAGTTACTGGTAAGCTTCAAAGAAGGTGCGCCCGACTGGTCTCTATATCCTTTAGAAGGATTGGGAAATATGCCCTCAGTGCAATGGAAATTACAGAATGTTAGGAAACTAATGAAAAATTCTGAAAAGCATAGTCAGCAATTAGATAGGCTTAAAAGGTCTTTGAACACAACAAGCAAGTAAGAATGAGAAATACTAATGGATCAATCTGTACATAATAAGCTCGTCTCATTTATTTGGAATATCGCGGATGATTGTCTGCGCGATGTTTACGTGCGAGGTAAATACCGTGATGTCATTTTACCCATGGTCGTCTTACGGCGCTTGGATACCTTATTAGAACCCAGCAAAGAAGCCGTCATGGCTGAAGTTCAATTCCAAAAAGAAGAAATGGAAACAACCGAACTGGATAAAGAACCACTCAAAGCTGCCTCTGGTTATGTTTTTTTCAATACATCAAAATGGACATTAAACAGCCTTCACCTTACAGCGACTAACAACCAGCAAATACTGCTCGCCAATTTTGAGGACTACCTCAATGGCTTTAGTGATAATGTGAAAGAAATAATCGAACGTTTTGACCTTAAATCAAAAATTAGACACATGGCAGGCAAAGATGTCTTACTTGATGTACTTGAAAAATTTGTCTCTCCCAACATTAACTTAACACCTGAAGTGGTAGAAGACCCCGATGGTTATAAGTTGCCGGCACTTAGCAACCTGGGCATGGGCTATGTGTTTGAAGAGCTTATTCGAAAATTTAATGAAGAAAACAACGAAGAAGCGGGAGAGCACTTTACACCTCGTGAAGTGATCGAGTTAATGACACACCTGGTTTTTGATCCTATAAAAGACGATTTACCCCTCACCATCACAGTTTATGATCCTGCTTGTGGTAGTGGCGGCATGCTCACCGAATCGCAAAATTTTATTGAAGAAAAGTACCCGGCATCAAATCGTGATATTCATCTCTACGGTAAAGAAATCAATGATGAGACTTACGCTATTTGTAAGTCAGACATGATGATTAAAGGCAATAACCCTGAAAACATCAAAGTGGGTTCTACGCTTTCAATCGATGATTTTGCCTCTGATCGCTTCGACTTTATGCTCTCTAACCCGCCATACGGTAAAAGTTGGGCTTCAGAGCAAAAGCATATTAAAGACGGCAAAGATGTGATTGACCCTCGCTTTAAAGTAGAGCTTGCCGACTATTGGGGCAATAAAGAAGTCCTTGATGCGACACCACGTTCAAGTGATGGCCAACTGCTATTTTTAATGGAAATGGTCAGTAAAATGAAATCCCCCGAATCAAAAAAAGGCTTTAGCCCACAAGGCAGCCGTATTGCATCGGTGCATAACGGCTCAAGCCTGTTTACGGGGGATGCTGGTGGCGGAGAAAGCAATATAAGGCGGTATCTTATCGAAAACGATATGCTTGAGGCTATCGTACAAATGCCGAACAATTTCTTCTATAACACGGGGATAACCACTTATATCTGGTTGCTCAATAATAAAAAACCAACTGCGCGACAAGGCAAGGTACAACTGATTGATGCCAGCTTGTTATTCAAAAAACTGCGTAAAAATTTAGGTGATAAAAATTGTGAATTTTCATCAGAACATATCGCTGAGATCACAAAAACTTACCTTGACTGTGCTGCTATAGAGAGAAAGGTTGACGAGAATAATGATCCACTCGGTATTGCAAGTCAGGTCTTTAATAATGAAGACTTCGGCTATTTCAAAGTCAATATCGAACGGCCAGACCGCAGGAAAGCAATGTTCACAATCGAGGCCATCGCGCCCCTTCGTTTTGATAAACAACTCAGTGCAGTCATGAAGCACATCTATTCAGAACAGGGTGACAAGGTTTATAAAAAAGGTTTTCTCAAAACGATCAGCAAAACCATATTTGCCTGGTGTGAAGAAAATGACCTAAGTCTTAATGCCAAGGCTAAAGCCAAATTGTTGGATGAAAAACAATGGCAGAAGCAGTTAGATGTGTTGCAAGCAGCGACTTTGCTTAAGGATGAAATAGGAGATGAAGAGTTTGATGACTTCAATATCTTTAAAGTTAAGGTCGATGCGGCATTAAAAGAAAAGAAATTGAAACTGACAGGCTCTCAAAAAAATATTATTTTAAATGCTGTGAGTTGGTATGACGAAACTGCCGTTAAAGTCATTAAAAGCTCAGTCAAAATTGCGGGTGACAAGCTCAGTAATTTACTAGAGCATCTTGGGTGCACAGAAGAACAACTGCCAGACTATGGCCATTACCCCTCAGAAAAATCAGGTGAATTTATTAGCTATGAACCCAATAGTGATTTACGTGATGCAGAGTCAATACCGCTAACAGATGAAATACACCGCTACTTTCTTGCAGAAGTAAAACCACATGTTGAAGAGGCATGGATTAATCTTGATAGCACAAAAATAGGCTATGAACTTAGCTTTAATAAATACTTCTATCGCCATAAACCGCTGCGTTCATTAGAAGAGGTGGCAAAAGACATTATTACACTAGAGCATAAAGCCGAGGGTCTGATTGCTGAAATATTGGATAGTGATGTGCTGAAGGTGCCGGGAGAATAGGTATGGTGACTTTGGCAAAAATGCCTAGATATAAATCTTATAGGGATTCTGGGATTGCTTGGCTTGGAGAGATTCCCACTGAATGGAGTTTAAAACCCGGTTTAGTCGCGTTTTCAGAGAACAAGCACAAGAACAAGGGAATGAAAGAAAGCGTGGTTTTATCTCTAAGCTACGGTTCCATAATTATAAAACCAAAAGAAAAACTTGTTGGTTTAGTACCTGAATCTTTTGAAACATATCAGTTGATTGAACCAAGCGATATTATTATTCGTGGCACTGACTTACAAAACGATAAAACCAGCCTAAGAACTGGGCTGGCTAAAGATAAGGGGATTATTACAAGTGCATATATCAGTTTAAAAGTGGGACGAAATTATGAGTCACGTTTCCTGCATTATTATTTACATGCTTTAGATACCACAAAGGTTATCTACAAATTGGGCTCAGGGTTGCGACAAAATTTAAGTTTTTTGGATTTCAAACGTTTGCCAATATTTGATATTCCGAAAGCTACGCAAACCGCCATCGCCAATTTCCTAGACGAAAAAACAACTCAAATTGACAAAGCAATTACGATTAAAGGAAAAAAATTGCTCTGCTAAAAGAACACAAGCAAATCATCATCCAAAAAGCCGTTACCCAAGGTCTAAATCCAAATGTGACAATGAAAGATTCTGGTGTGGATTGGATTGGGAAAATACCTGAACATTGGGAAGTAAAAAAATTAAAGTATCTTGGGAACTCAATTATTGGGCTTACTTACTCGCCTAATGATTTGTGCGATAAGGAAGAAGGGACTCTTGTAGCCCGTTCATCCAACTTGTATGAAGGCTTATTTAGATATGGCGAAAAAGAAAATGTCTACGTAAGGTGTCGTATTCCGGAAAAATTACTACTTCGAAAAGGTGATATTCTTATTTGTTCTAGAAATGGGAGCAGAGACTTAATTGGTAAATGTGCCTTTACATCCGAAATGGATGCGGGAAATAGTTTTGGAGCCTTCACTACGGTCTTTAGGTCAAAGTTCAATGATTATCTATTTCATATATTAGATAGCGATATTTTTAAAATGCTGTCGGGTACTTTTTTAACTTCTACTATTAACCAACTAACAGTTAGTAATCTAAATTCAATCGAAGTTCCTATACCGCCAGCAGACGAGCAGGAAATAATCAAAAATCACATTCGCTTTTATTCTCTGGAGATTAACAAGGCTGTAGATATTCAATACAAACAAATCAAAAAACTAAAAGAATACAAAACCACCCTAATCAACAGCGCCGTAACAGGTAAAATCAAAGTGGCCTAACAAGGAAGTACCCATGGTAAGCCAAACAAATGAGCTGGCACTAGAAGTTGCCATAGAAAAAGCCTTAACGGGTAGCTCTGTGGAGCTGCAAAAGGCCGATGATGATGTAGCTGAATCTCCAGCTGAGTATGTGGTCAACCATAATGGTTTCAAGATTGGTCTACCCAATGACTTTAATCCACAATTTGCGATTGATGAAAAATATTTCTGGTACTTTCTTGAGCAGACACAAGAAAAGGAACTTGAAAAAATCAAGCGTAATAATGCCAGTGACTGGAAACGTAAATTACTTGAGCGCTTTGACCGACTGATTAAAAAACATGGCCTACTGCATTTATTAAAGAAAGGCTTAAGTGTTGACGATGCGCACTTCAATCTCATGTACCCAGCGCCCCTTGCTAGCAGCAGCGAGAAGGTGAAACAAAATTTTGAATCCAATATCTTTAGTTGTACGCGGCAGCTGCGTTATTCCCAGGCTAATCCCTTACAAGAAATTGATATGGTCTTGTTTATTAATGGTATCCCCTTAATCACACTTGAGCTTAAGAATGCATGGACAGGCCAAAATGCCCGTTATCACGGCCAAAAACAGTACAGAAATGACCGAGATGCAAATCAGCCACTTTTAAACTACGCCCGACGTTTGGTTCACATGGCCCTTGATACTGATGAAGTGTTTATGACCACCAAGCTGGCAGGCAAAAACACTTTTTTTCTGCCTTTCAACAAAGGGCACAATTTGGGGCAAGGTAATCCACCTAATCCAAATGGCCACAAAACAGCCTATTTGTGGGAGGAGGTATTTTCCAAAGAAAGCCTCGCTAATATTATCCAGCATTTTGTTCGCTTGGATGGCACAAGCAAAGTCCCACTTAATAAACGCACCTTGTTTTTTCCACGCTATCAACAATTGGATGTGGTACGAAAATTGGTTAACCACGCAGCGGAACATGGTGTTGGGCAGACCTATTTAATCCAGCACTCTGCGGGCTCAGGTAAATCTAACTCTATTACTTGGGCGGCCTATCAGCTTATAGAGACTTATCCCAACAGTGAGAGTGCTTCAGGTGGTAGAGCGCTAGATCAACCTTTGTTTGATTCGGTGATTGTGGTGACAGACAGGCGATTGCTGGATAAACAGCTTCGCGACAATATTAAAGACTTTTCTGAGGTTAAGAATATTGTTGCACCTGCCACTAAATCATCAGAGCTTAAGGTGGCCTTGGAAAGTGGTAAGAAGATTATCATTACCACCATTCAAAAATTCCCATTCATTATTGATGGCATTGCTGACTTAAGTGATAAACGTTTTGCCGTCATTATTGATGAAGCGCATAGCTCACAATCCGGTTCGGCTCACGATAATATGAATAGAGTGATGGGAAAATCTGAGCTTGAAGCATTAGAAGATGCACAGGATAAAATTCTCCATGCCATGAAATCACGCAAGATGCGGGGGAATGCATCCTATCTTGCTTTTACGGCAACACCTAAAAACAGCACCTTGGAAAAATTTGGTGACCGCCAGGCGGATGGCTCTTTTAAGCCTTTTCATCTGTACTCCATGAAACAAGCCATTGAAGAGGGCTTCATTCTTGATGTGCTGGCTAACTACACAAGCTATAAAAGTTATTACGAGATTCATAAGTCGATTGAGGGAAACCCTGAATTTGATACTAAGAAGGCGCAAAAAAAGCTCAGAGCTTATGTAGAAAGTAGTCAGCAGACGATAAATGTCAAAGCAGAAATTATGCTAGAGCATTTTATTCCACACATTGTGAATAAGAAAAAGCTTAGAGGCAAAGCGAAGGGCTTGGTGGTGACCCAAAATATTGAAACAGCTATTCGTTATCACAAGGCGATTAACAATATTTTGGCATCACAAGGTAACCCCTTTAAAGCACTCGTGGCGTTCTCCGGTACAAAAGAAGTAGATGGTATTGAATATACAGAAGCAGGTATCAACGGGTTTTCAGAAAATGACATAAAGGAGATGTTTGATAAGAACTATCTCGGCGATAAAAAACCTGCAGGTGTTAATGAGGATGAGTGCCGCTTACTTGTTGTTGCTAATAAGTATCTAACAGGGTTTGACCAACCAAAACTGTGCGCCATGTATGTCGATAAAAAACTGGCGAGTGTGCTGTGTGTGCAAGCACTTTCGCGACTAAACCGATCAGCGCCGAAGCTGGGCAAGAAGACCGAAGATGTATTTGTACTGGACTTCTTTAATACCGTTGATGATATCAAGGAAGCATTTGATCCCTTTTATACAGCGACTTCTCTTTCTGAAGCAACTGATATTAATGTGCTTCATGAGCTAAAAGATGCAATGGATGATGTAGGGGTGTATGAGTGGTATGAGGTAGAAGATTTTGTAACACGCTACTTTAATAATGAAGATGCACAAGTATTGAGCCCGATCATTGATATTGCGGCAGCGCGATTTAGTTTAGAGCTTGACCTAGAAAATGAAGCGAAGATTGACTTCAAAATTAAAGCGAAACAGTTTGTGAAAATTTATAGTCAGATGGCGTCGATAATGCCCTATGAAATAGTGGTTTGGGAGAAACTCTTTTGGTTCCTGAAGTTCCTCATCCCCAAGCTAAAGGTTGAAGATCCTGATGCCGCATTGTTGGATGAACTCTTAGAATCCGTTGATTTAAGTTCCTATGGACTTGAAAGGGTGAGGTTGAATCAAAGCATTGGATTGGATGATTCGGAAACAGAAGTTGATCCACAGAACCCCAACCCTCGCAGTGCGCATGGTGGAGGTAAAGAAACCGATCCCCTTGATGAGATCGTAAAGACATTTAATGAGCGTTGGTTTCAAGGTTGGAGCGCAACACCTGAAGAGCAAAGAGTGCGATTGTTAAATATGGCGGAGTCTATTCGGTCTCACCCTGATTTCGAAGATAAGTATAAGGACAATCCAGATCCACATAATCAAAACCTTGCATTCGAAAAACTGTTTAAAGATATTATGTTGAAGCGTTGGAAGGACGATTTGGAGTTCTATAAACTATTTGCTGGTGATGAGGCGTTTAAAACATCATTGATGCATAGTATGCAGCACATTGTTGATACCGGAGTAGGCCACCAGGATTGATCTGAATCTAGCTTTTCGGCTTCTTCTCATTGATGCTGTAGATGACTCACCTGCTCCTGCTATGCCTGATATGGGCGGTATGGGCGGCATGATGTAAAAAGCCTTTGTGATTCAGTACTCGTACTGAAACATCTGATAAAAAGCCTCGATAATTCGGGGCTTTTTTTGTCTGTTTTATTGCCTGAAACTAGCACATCCTTAAATTCCAATTAGGAATAACAATTAGTAATTTATATTGGGCTGAGTTTATGTTGTAAGATGTTGCGGCTCAAAGGGGAGGAAATAAATGAATCGTTTTGTCATACCTACATTGATTGTCATTTTTGGATTTGGGTTTGCTTTTCTCCTGATAAAAACTGGGCCAAAACTGGAATCCCATCCTACAAAAATCCTACCTCCTCTCGTTCGAGTGATGATCGCAAAGCCAGAATTAGTTCATTTAAGTACATTTACCCATGGGACGGTTGCCCCTAGGACTGAAAGTGAATTACTCCCTGAAGTTTCAGGGCGGATTCTTAAGATAGCTGAAGCGATGGTTTCAGGTGGTTACTTCAGCAAGGGGGATGTCCTTGTCTACATCGATCCACTTGATTACCAAGTGGCATTACAACAAGCAAAAGCGGGACTTGCCAGAGCAGAAAGTGATTTAGATAATGCAGGTAAGACACATAAACGCCAAATAGATTTAGCTAAAAAACAATCAACTAGTGCCTCGCAAATGGATGATGCACACAATCGACTGCGAATTGCTGAGGCGACTTTAGATGAGTCGCGCGCAAAACTGTTGAAGGCAGAAAGAGATCTTAAGCGTACTCAAATGATTGCGCCCTATGATGGCCGAGTGAGAAATGAAAGAGTTGATGTAGGACAATTTGTGAGTCGTGGATCATCAATAGCGACGATCTATGCCATCGATTCGGTGGAAATTAGATTACCAATTCGAGATGAGGAGTTGGCTTATCTCGATCTTTCTCTATCACAGAAAGGATCGCTTTCAGAGAATGATGTCGCGGTGACACTCCGGGCGCGATTTGGGGGCGTTGATCATGAGTGGCAAGGTCAAGTTGTTCGAACAGAAGGAGAATTGGATCCTCAAACCCGTATGATCAATGTTGTTGCCAGCGTGCAACGTCCTTATGATCAAACCGTTAATCGTGCACCCTTACTGGTTGGTTTGTTTGTCGAGGCAGAAATACATGGCTCAACAATAGATAACCTGGTGGTCTTACCGAGAGCTGCCCTTAGAAAGGGTAAGCAAGGAAATGGAAATGAAGTTTACCTTATTGATTCGGATAATTATTTAAGGTTTCGACCTATTGATATACTTCGTATTGCAGAAGATCAAGTTTACGTCAGTGGTGGTTTACAATCCGGTGACCAAGTCTGCATTTCTCCCTTAGACAATGTTCTTGATGGAATGTTAGTACGCGTTCAAGGCAGTTCAACATGAAAGGCTGCTCAATATGAAGGGACCTATAGCTTGGTTCGCTAATAATTCCGTTGCGGCGAATCTCTTATTGTTGTTAATTGTGTTGGCGGGATTGGTTTCTCTTCTCGGTATTCCGCAAAAGTCATTCCCGGATATTGATGTAAAAATCATTACCGTAACTGTTCCCTATCTCGGTGCAGCACCTGAAGAAGTTGAAGCGGGAGTCTGCATTCGAGTTGAAGAAGAGTTGGAAGGCGTTGATGGAATCAAAAAGATATCTTCCGCTGCAAATGAAGGTGTGTGTTCCGTGAGAGTAGAACTCTTTGAGGATTCAGATGATGCAAAGGCATTGGATGAGGTCAAAAATAGAATCGATGCGATAGTCACTTTTCCAGATGAAACTGAAAAACCCATCATTAATCTTATTACACCGATTAGATCTGTCATGGACATCGCATTGACGGGGCCAGATAGTGAACGGACGCTCAAAATCCTAGGCCAACAGATAAGAGATGATATTGCTGCACTTCCCGACATTACCCAGGTTGCTTTGCTGAACACAAGACCCTACGAAATCTCGATAGAAGTCTCGGAAACCTCCTTGCGCAGAAATGGGCTGAGCTTCAGTCAAGTTTCAGAAGCTGTCAGAGCCCGATCCCTTGATTTACCGGGCGGATCTATTAAAACCTTGGATGGAGAAATTCTACTGCGTACAAAGGGTCAAGCATACTCCGGCGAGGAATTCGAGAATCTCGTGGTGCGAACACGGCCTGATGGTACGAGACTATTACTGAAGGATGTCGCCCGTGTCATTGATGGCTTTGAAGATACTGATCAAACACTCAGGTTTAACGGTAAACCAGCAGCAATGATTCGGGTATCTCGTGTCGGTGAGCAAGATATTTTGGTGATCACCCGTGCAGTGACGCAATACTTGGATCGCGTAAAGCAATCACTCCCCCTTGGTGTTGAACTCACCATCTGGAATGATGGCTCGAAACTCTTGAGAGATCGGCTAGACACGCTGTTAAACAGTGCGCGTCAGGGTTTTTTAATGGTGTTGCTTTTGCTTGCGATATTTCTTCGTCCACGGTTAGCTTTTTGGGTGA
The DNA here is from genome assembly GCA_016763855.1 of Pseudomonadales bacterium. GTDB lineage: Bacteria > Pseudomonadota > Gammaproteobacteria > Pseudomonadales > Azotimanducaceae > JAHRVQ01. Next base: position 12,009 of record JAESSY010000049.1, on the reverse strand, counting down.
GTGTAGGCGTGCCTGTTGCCTTTATGGGCGGGTTATTTTTTGCCGGACGCCTTGGTTTGTCAATTGATGCCATCTCGTTGTTCGGCTTTATTCTCGTCTTGGGTATTTTGGTTGATGATGCCATTGTCGTTGGTGAAAATGTACATACCCTACAGAAGAAAAACGGAGAACTATTGTCGGGGGCGATCATGGGTACCCGTGAAGTTTCGGTTCCTGTCATATTTGGTGTGCTAACAACCTTTGCAGCCTTTACGCCATTAATGTTTGCGCCGGGCACGATGGGCCAAATTTTTTCTGTTATTGCAACCATTGTGATGTGCTGTTTAACTTTTTCTCTTATTGAGTCTCAATTAGTATTACCCTCCCATCTTGGACATAGAGTGGTCCAATCAGATGCCGGTGAGATTGGTCTGTTAATGATTCCGATAGGCGGGATAATTCTCATTCAATTCGCCTGGGATGTACGGAGTTACATCGCGCTATGTATTGCGCTGACCTCTGTTTTATTTGCAATGCACTTTTTAGGTGTGTCAGATCCTATTGCGAAGTATTTAATCAATAAACAAAGTACATTTGCAGATAAGCTGGAAAATCTGATTAATACATCATTCCGACGCTTGGCATCATTTGCCATAAGCTTTCGCTACGTCACCATTGCCATTGCTATCGTGGCCTTTTTATCCAGTGTTGGCATTTTAGGGAGTGGAAGATTACCCTTTTCGTTTTTCCCGCCCCTTGAGTCTGATCAGGTCATCGCTAAACTCACAATGCCTCTGGGTACACCTGCTTCAATCACCAATGAAGCGGTATTACATCTAGAGCAAGTGGCACAGGACTTAGCAATATCTTTAGTCGACTTGGATCCCGCTGCACCGCCGGTTACTCATATTTTATCCGCGGTAGGTAATCACCCGAGTAGCGCAGGGGGAGGCGGCCCAAATAGCTCGGGTGGTACAGCATCTGGCGCGCACCTTGGGGAAGTTACGATGCAACTAACCCCAAGCCAGAGTCGCGATTTGGAAACCCGTGATATTGCGAAGATGTGGCGTGAAAAATCTGGTCCTGTTGCGGATGCGATTGAACTAAAGTTTCAAACGTCTCTTTTTACCATAGGAGAAGCGATTAACCTTCAACTCGATGGAGAAAACGTTGACGAACTCAGACTCGTTGCAGAGAAATTGAGATTTAAGCTTGGGGAGTATCCAGGTGTCATCGATATCACAGATTCTTTTCGATCAGGAAAACAAGAACTGAAATTAAATATACTGCCCGCAGGCGAAGCTTTAGGACTTTCATTAAGTATGCTCGCGAAACAGGTAAGGCAGGCATTCTATGGCGAGGAAGTTCAGCGCATCCAGCGAGGACGGGATGAGGTGAAAGTCATGGTGAGATACACCGAGACAGAACGAAAAACCCTTGGTACCTTAGATAAAATGCGAATTAGAACACCGGCGGGAGCCGAGGTACCTTTTCATACTGTTGCTAAGGCAACATTGGGTAGAGGGTTTTCTTCTATAAAACGTTCTGAACGCCGACGTGTAGTTAATGTTGTCGCCGATGTGGATCGATCACAAATAACCGCTAATGACGTGATTGCAGATTTACGCAAAGGTGGAATGGCTGAGATAATGCAAGATCATCCGAGGGTTACTTGGAGTCTTGAGGGCCAACAAAGAGAACAAGGGGACGCGCTCGCAAGCCTCATGCCGAATTTTGTTGTCGCACTTTTCATTATTTTTTCTTTATTGGCAATCCCACTAAAATCATATAGCCAACCTCTCATTATCATGAGTGTTATACCCTTTGCGCTAGTGGGCGCGATCTGGGGGCACGTTATCATGAAGAGTTTTGGTTTGGTTTCTGGTCTTGCCATGATGTCTATTATGGGATTTATTGCGGCTTCAGGTGTTGTTGTAAACTCGAGCTTAGTACTTGTTCATAATATTAATGCACGTAGAGAAAAAGGCCAAGGGCTAGTTGATGCTGTTCTTGAAGCTGCGATTTCAAGGTGCAGGCCGATTATATTGACGTCCCTGACGACCTTTGTAGGTCTGTTGCCTCTAATGCTTAATCGTAGTGTCCAGGCTCAATTTCTTGTGCCTATGGCGGTATCGTTAGCGTTTGGTGTTTTGTTTGCTACAGTGGTTACCTTGTTGGTTGTTCCTTCGGGTTATTTAGTGTTGGAAGATCTTAAGAGAAAAATATCAAATACTTTTTCAGATTTCCTGGCGCTTAAACATACGAGAAAAGAACATTAAAAACAGGCCTATCTTAAAGGCCTAATACCAACGGCATGACGCAGCTTTTCAAGGGTAGGCTGGGCAAACCCCCGCGCTTTTTTAGCGCCAGCTTGTAAGACAGATTCAATATAGCCTTGCTCTGACATTAAAGACTCATATCGCTCTCGTGGCTCTGCGATTTGATTATTGATCAGTTCAAAGAGCTGTTTCTTTGCTTCTCCCCAGGCAATACCATTGGCAAACTCTTCCTGCATATAGCTTAACTGATCCGCATTGGCGAATGCTTTCCAAATTTGGAACACCGTTGATGTCTCTGGGTCTTTTGCATCTCCTGGTTCTAGGAGATTGGTCTTAATCTTATTGATATGTTTTTTCAGTTTTTTCTCTGGTAGAAAGAGCGGAATAGTATTGCCGTAGCTCTTACTCATTTTTCGACCATCCAGACCTTGAAGTACAGCAAGGTCACCCTCTATTACCGCTTCAGGAAGAACAAAGCTCTCACCATAAATGTGATTAAATTTTTGTGCGATGTCTCGTGCCATCTCAACATGTTGAATCTGATCTTTTCCAACAGGCACCTTATGCGCGTTAAACATCAAGATGTCTGCGGCCATTAGTACAGGATAGCTAAAGAGGCCCATATTAATACCGTAATCTGGATCTTGTTTAGCTTCGTCGTTAATTGCGACAGCTGCTTTATAAGCGTGTGCTCGATTCATGAGTCCTTTTGCCGCCATACAATTTAGCATCCAGCAGAGTTCTGGGATTTCTGGAATATCTGACTGACGGTAGAACACGGCTTGTTCAATGTCGAGCCCAAGGGCCAACCAGGTAGCGGCGATTTCTCGCGTTGATTGATGAACTAAATCGGGATCCGTTGATTTAATTAGAGCGTGAAAGTCAGCGAGAAAGTAGAAAGACAAAGTATTGTCATCTTTGCTGGCAGCGATAGCAGGGCGTATTGCGCCAACGTAATTACCTAGATGTGGTGTGCCGGTTGTCGTAATGCCTGTCAGGACCCGTTGCTTGGTCATATTGCCTATCACTTTCACGTGGATTAAGGCTGCACATCATACAGACTTTGATTCCACGGGAAAATAGTGAAGGTACCTCAGAGTGACTTGCCGCTGATTTTTCCAGAGTGGATTGTGATAGTCTGAGAATAAATACCTTGTCTAGGAGATTACAAACAATGATGCAGAACGCATTTACTTTTGATGAATTAATTCAATGTGCTCAGGGTGAACTTTTTGGTCCTGGTAATGCGCAATTACCCATGCCACCGATGTTGATGATGGATCGTATTGTCAGTATTACCGAGGAAGGGGGAGAGTACGGCTATGGGGAAGTCATTGCGGAGTTAGATATCAATCCAGACCTTTGGTTCTTTGGCTGCCATTTTAAAAATGATCCTGTTATGCCGGGATGTTTAGGGCTTGACGCAATGTGGCAGTTATTGGGATTTTATCTGGGTTGGCGAGGCTTTAAAGGCCGTGGTCGCGCAAGGGGTGGCGAGGTAAAATTTAATGGTACGGTTTTGCCAGATGCGAAAAAAGTCACTTATGAGATCAAAGTGAAGCGGGTTCTTGATCAGAGATTAAAAATGGGGATTGCCGATGCGACGATGTCCGTTGATGGTAAAAAAGTTTATGAGGCGACGAATCTGAGAACCGTCATGACGACGTCACTGTAGGTTGTTGTAGTCGGGAACTGAAGTCTAAATCTAGCCCAAATAGCCAATGAGTAAGTAGGCAAAAAAGAATCCCAGAGCGACAAGGCTGAGTATGTCAAATTTTAGATTAGCGGATTTCACTTTCAATATTTTACTGCGATCAAATTAGGAAGTTTTATAAGAATAGTTTGGAATGAACTTATTGAGAAATAATTCTTTTTTCTATCCTTATATCCACATGAACTATAAAACTAGCATTTTCACGGCCAATAAAGTCCCAGGGACAACTAAAGCCCAAAGTATCAATGCCTGTGCCAGTACCTTTCCTCGAATACGCTTCAAGGTTTCACGTGTAATTTCCGTGCCAATCAGAAAGAGAGCGACAACAAGGAAGGATTTTGAAAGCCAGCCGATGCTTGAAATGACGATCGAAGGAATTGTGATTAAAGATCCAACCACCGAAGCCGCAATAAATAAAACAATAAATAAAGGCAATCGCATGCTTGCCTTTTCTGAGCGTGCATAGAAGCTTGCAGCCAATACCAGTGGAATCAACCATAAAGTGCGTCCGAGTTTCACCGTCGTCGCAATACGTGCCGCTTCATCGCCATAAATTTGAGCTGTTGCGACTACAGAACTCGTATCGTGAATGGCGAAGGCCACCCAGACACCAAATTGCTCTTGGCTTAGTTGTAGATACTGTCCGATGTAAGGAAAAGTAATGAGGGCAAATGCATTGAGGAGAAAGACAATGGCCAGTGCCACACCGACCTGATCCGGTCGAGCTTTCAAAATCGGTGCGAGAGTAGCGATTGTCGTTCCTCCACAAATTGCAGTTCCCGATGCCATTAGAATGCCACTGGTTTTTTCTATACGCAGTAGCCAGGCAATCACCAACCCCAGGAGCAACGCAGATAGCACATACAAGGCAACCATCAAGGTGTAATCCGCACTTATTCGCAATAGTTCAGACACATTCAGTTTGAAACCCAGTAATATAATGGCGCTCTGCAAGAGGTAACTGCCGTAAGTTTGGCCGCCTTCAACAATGATACGGTTAAAGGCTAAAGTGAGACCCATACCTATAAGTAAGGCAAAAGCGGGATTACCGATGTAAATAAGACCGGGGAGAAATATTAGCGCTAGCATAAGTACGGGATTTAGCTTCATATTGGGTTTTCTAATTTTTTGCGTATTATAGAACTAAGTCAGCCTACTGACATAATGTTGTCAGGATGGGGGGTATATAATTCTTCCTGATCAAATAAGTGAATAGGAGAATGAAATGATTGGATATGTCACATTGGGCACTAGCGAGTGAAACTCATCAAGGATCAAGCTGTCGCAAAGGCATTTCAAAATTTTCCCCTCAATTTGAGAGGGAATCTAATGCGTTTGAGAGCCTTGATTCTCGAAGTCGCTTTGGCCTACAAACCGCCTCTGAAACTAGAGGAAACATTGAAGTGGTCGGAGCCTGCTTATCTCTGTAAGTCTGGAAGCACTATTCGCCTTGGATACTCAAAATCTAATCCTGATCAGTACTACATGTACTTCAATTGCAAAACCCAATTGATTGAGTGTATTAGGGAAGTATTCGGAGATGAGTTTCAATACGAAGGAAAGCGAGCACTTGTTTTTAATGCAGATCAAACACTCAACCAGGCTGCTGTTAAGCAGTGTATAGACCTGGCCCTCACCTACCATTCAAGGAAACACCTGACCCTACTCGGTATGTAGATCGTATTGAAGTATACGAGGGGGCTACAGAAGGTATCGATAGTTTTTAGAAAAATTCAATGTTATCATCATGATACAGCGCAATATTACTACTTTAGAAACAACACCTTAAAATTAAAATAGAGAGGGCGTCATGGACATAGCATTATTTACAAGTGGAGGTTTCGATTATCTTTTGAGATGGGGGCATTTTCTTGCTGGGATCACCTGGATAGGTCTGCTTTACTATTTCAATTTTGTTCAAACTGAGTATTTTAAAGAAGCTGAAGACGCTCATCGTTCTGGCGCTATTCAGAAATTAGTACCTCGCGCGCTCTGGTGGTTTCGTTGGGGTGCCATGTTTACCTTCCTAACAGGTGTAGGCTTGTTAGCATTTACGGGTAAGTACACAACCCTTGATATTACAATTGGTGCCACATTGGGTACATTAATGTTCCTCAATGTATGGTTAATTATCTGGCCAAATCAAAAAATTGTTATCGCATCTGCAACTCAGGTTGCACAAGGCGGAGAAGCGCTTCCAGAAGCAGCGGGTGCTGCCCCTAAAGCTGGGCTCGCATCTAGAACAAATACACTGTTTTCTTTACCCATGTTATTTTTTATGGGTTCCTCGGCTCACCTTTCTAATGGTTTGGTGGCGGACGAAGCAAATATGACTTCCTTGGCAGTTGCGCTTGTGATCATCTTAGGATTGGAAGCCAATGCAATATTCGGCAAAATGGGTCCTATGGCATCAGTTGCTGGTGTTATTCATTCCGGTCTTGCACTAACGGCAGTATTGTATGCTGTTGTCGTTTTGCTATAAGATTTAGGGGCTTAAATTGAAAAAGGCTCCACTTTGGGGCCTTTTTTTTAAACTGAAACTATTAAATTAAAACTATAAAACCTTATTGTAAAAAGAAATTACAAAAATGAATGAAAAATCGAACGAAAAGGGATCTGCAATAAAGCCTCATCGCGACGAAGTTGCAGCATATCGTAGAGGCGGAAGATCAGAAGCCCCTAAGCAGAGTAACTTCAACGGTATACTAGTATTTAGTTTGATCGTACTGGCAATCATGATTGGTGTTGGCGGCTTCACCTTGTTTGAAGTTCAAAAGCAACTCGACCATTCAAATGCCTTATTGGAAAAATCTCTACAGAATCTTAGAAACCTAGAAAATGAACTTGCTCGCACGGGCTCGAACTCATCTAAGACTTTTCGATCTATGGAAACCCAGCTAAAGACCAATGTTACAGAAATTGATAAATTGTGGGCGATTGCTCACCGACAGAACAAACCAAAAATTGCCGAGCTTGAGAACAAACTGAAACGGGCTAATGTAGAACAACAAAAATTGACGACTCAATTGAAAACTTTTTCGTCTGTTGTGAGCGACTTTAGTGCTGATTTTGCTTCTCTAACAAAAGCCATGACAAAGGTTAGAGAAAATATGTCTCAAGACAGTAAAGCGATGACAACACAGGTCGCACTGGTTCGTGGACAGGTGCAGGATCAGGCTGATCTTCAGGAAAATACAAAAAGAACTATTGCCCTGCAGGATCAGAAGATCACTGAGCTAGAAGAGGCTGTGGTCGTGTTTGACCGTTATCGTCGTCAAGTTAACACAAAGTTGTTGGCGCTACAGGCGCAGTTGAATGAGCAATCAAGGCCTCCAACTAATTAGCGTTTCCTTAGCGCTTATTATTTCCTTAGGACTTATTAAAAGTACCGCCTAGTTTTCTTGCCAATTGGACAATACACCGATTTCAATTAGGTTCTGTTGGTATTTTAGGATGACCCCTTGCTCAGTAATCTCATTCAATTGAATCGTGGCTGAGATGTCTTCTCCCTCTCGTATCATGACCCCGTTGATATTAACCATCCGAAAGTCTTTGTCTTCACCATAAAGATGCGTCGAAAAATTCAAATCCTGTATTTCTGTTCTGATCGAAGTGGACAAGTCTGAAATATCAACTAATGAATAAGTTTCTATTTCCAATTCTTGGGTCTTCTTCTCTAAAGTCACTATTTTTTCCGCTACAGAATTGATCGGTAATTGAGAAATCTCCGCAGCGGGCGCTGCACTGTTTTGCTGCAACCAAAAGTAAATTCCAGCCCCATTAATAATAGTTAGAACAATTAAAATAGGAAGCCAAGGTAAAGCCTTCTTTTGAGTGGCAATGGGTTGTCGTTGAATACTGTTAATGCCTGGGGTTTGATTAGACTGCCTTTCTTGTTCGGATTTGTTGAGCGCGTCGAGAATGTAGGACATGACTAAATACTCCCTTCGGTGATAAAGGGGATATCACTATCCAAGCGAGAATTGATGTGAATGAAGGTTTGTGCGTCAGCGATACCGTCGGGTACTAAGTCTGCGGAAATTTGAAATCTTTTCAGACTGGATTCTAGATCGTTATCAAATTGAGGCTTGAGCTCGGAATCAGAAAAATTATTTTCAATGCGACGTAATTTTTGATGAAGCACGGCAACGGCTTTACCGCTATCCCCAATTTTAATTGGGAGCAGTAAGTCAGGGGAGCTTCGCCACAATAAAGTATAAGTACCACTCCACCTTCTTAAGAAATCTGTTTTCTCAATCAAAAATCGTTCGCCAGCAGCCAATAGCGTAATGCCTTGGCCAGAGATTTTTGTAATGATGAAGTACTCCGAGCTAGGTCCAAAACGTATCAGAACAGGTCTATTGAGTTGTGATAGCTCATGAAGGCTTCCGGTATGGGTAAAACAACGTAACTCGGAAACCCTGGCGACATCACAAGGGTCGTTACTAGCATTCAATATGACGTTAATGTTCCATAGATCAAAAAGCTCTGCAAAAATAGCGCTTCTATTGGCGCTGCCTTTGATGCGATCAGCAGGGATATAGGTAACCCCTTTGGAACTGAGTTCTGGAATAACGGGAGCGTTCATGTAATTGTTCTGAATAGCAGTTGGGTTCGGATGAGCTGAAACTATTACCAATTTGTCTTCTTGTCTGTTTGTAAATATTAAAGCGACGCTGATGAAAACCAGCGCAGCTGCAGCTATCGCATACTGCTTATTTTTGATATTGGATTTGCGCTTTCCAAGAATCTCCTCAGCCGCTTTGTTTATTGTAGAGACTTCAACTTGCAATTGGTTTTGGACATAAGTGCCAAGTAGCGATCGATCGCAGATAAGATTAATCAGTCGCGGAATCCCTTTGCTTATTTTATAAATTCTATCAACACTTTTTTTCGGAAATAAAATACCCTTCGCGCCAGCGATCTCAAGGCGATATTGAATATAGGCATCAATCTCTTCTTGATTTAAAGCCTCTAAATGAAAACGTGCAGTAACCCTTTGAGAAAGTTGCCTCAATTCTGGACGAGCAAGCAACGTTAAAAGTTCAGGTTGCCCTAGCAGTATAATTTGTAGAAGTTTTCTGTGATTAGTTTCAAGATTGGTCAAAAGACGTAGTTGTTCTAACACATCGACAGATAGATTTTGCGCTTCATCAATGATGAGCACCGTGCGCCGGTCTTCTTTATAGGCATCAAGTAAAAACTCATTGAGTTTATCTACCAGTATTTTAATACTGGCATCATTTGGGTATTCAATATGAAAATCATCACAAATCGTGGCTAATAATTCCTGTGCTGTTAGCTTTGGATTTAGGATGTAGGCAGTATCGACATCATTAGGAACTTGTTCCAATAGACAACGGCAGACAGTTGTTTTACCCGTACCCACTTCACCTGTGAGCAACAAGAAACCACCATCACTTTTGATGCCATACAATAAATGGGCAAGGGCGTCTCTATGGCGATCGCTCATATAGAGATATTGAGGGTTAGGCGCTATGGAAAAGGGTGATTCCCGCAGACCAAAGTAGTCGTTATACATAGTGTCTTAAAGTGGTGCTACAACACTCAGCAGAGTAACAGGAGACACCTTAAAGCACTAGTGAGAATAGCCTGATAGACTAGTCCTTGTTCTATTCGGTCGATACAATGATTTTCAGATCTATCACCACACTGTTATTACTATTCAGTGTGACTGCCTGTTCAAATCTAGCTTATTATAGCCAGGCAGTGCTGGGTCAGATGGATTTGCTTTCAGCAAGGCGTGATTTTAATACGGTCTACGCCGATGAAAGCGTTTCCGAAGAAGTTAAAGCCAAAATAAAACTTGCGGAGGAAATCCTCGCATTTGCGGAATTTGATATCGGTTTGCCAGTCGAAGATACTTTTAGTACTTATGCAGATATTGAAAGACCCTTTGTAGTCTGGAATGTTTTTGCCGCCAAACCTTATTCGATTGACCTTGAGACCTTTTGTTTTCCCATCGCGGGCTGTGTCGCCTACAAAGGTTTTTTTAGTAAAGCCGATGCTAGCGCTTTTTCACAAGCGCTAGAAAATAATGGCTTTGAAACCTATATGGGTGGGGTTGCTGCATACTCTACTTTAGGTTGGTTCTCAGACCCTCTGTTGAATACATTTATACTTCGGAGCGAAGCAAGCCTTGCGGCGCTAATCTTTCATGAACTCGCACACAAAATCCTATATGTAAAAGACGACACCGTTTTCAATGAAAGTTTTGCCGTCACAGTTGAGCGATACGCACTTGAACAATGGCTGGCTTCTAGAAATCAAAGTCAGCGCTATAACCAATATGTTCAAAGCCAGGAGCGACAAGGGAGTGTTATTGAGTTAATTCTTAAGAGCCGTGTAACACTTTCTGAGATTTATGAAATGGAAGAAAGTGAGGAGAGGTCAAGAAAAAAGGAGGAGGTCATCCAAACTCTCCGGGGCGATTATGCGACACTTCGGCGTGGTTGGGGAGGAGACGGTTTAAAGGGAAGTGAATTTCAGTTCTGGATGGAAAATGATATTAATAATGCCAAGCTGGGGGCTATTGGTGCTTATCAAACATGGGTGGGTAGCCTGACGATTCTGTTAGAACAAAATAACAGCTTTGAGGCGTTTGTTGAACAAGTGCGTAGATTGGAAGATATGACAAAGGGCGAGCGCGAAGCGTATTTGCTGGGTTTGTAGATAGTTTATAGAATGAAAAATTGAAGGCATAAAGCTCTTCTCAATTGTTGGTGTGTGGTGGTAGTTAATAGTATTTAACGGGAATGGCGGTTTGCGACCTGAAGCTGTCCCTTGTAAGGTTTGTGCATGGTGTTTCATGCACTGTGCTAATTAATTTGTGTTGGTCTGGGGTTGATCTCGTTCTAAAGTCTATTAATCGTTAGATGTTGTACATACATATTATCTATGGATATGATGCTTTTCGAATCGATGAGCATATTCAAAGTTGTTTATCCAGACTAATCTAGAGAATTGTTATGACTGATTTTCAGCTAAATATTAACGGAAAACTTCAAGTTGTAAACGATGTGGAGGACTCGACACCTCTGCTATGGATTTTGCGAGATACCTTGGGGATGGTTGGAACAAAATACGGTTGTGGCATAGCTTTATGCGGTGCTTGCACTATTCATCTTGATGGCATACCTGTTCGTTCTTGCTCCATTTCTGTATCCGCTGTCGTAGACAAAAAAATCCGAACGATCGAAGGTCTAGCCAGTGAGGACGGGACATTACATGCTCTGCAACAAGCATGGGTTGTGTCTGATGTGTCTCAATGTGGGTATTGTCAGGCTGGGCAATTAATGTCTGCCACTGCCTTACTTGATAAGAACCCCAAGCCCAGTGATAGTGATATCGACGATGCGATGCAAGGGAACTACTGCCGTTGTGGAACTTACAAGAGAATAAAAGCTGCCATACATATAGCAGCTAATAGTCTGGCAGAGCGTGGAGGTGAGTCATGAAAAAATCATCATCAAATTCAGTATCTTCAATATCTTGTCTTGAAATGCTTTTAGACGAAATTGACCCCAGTTGTGATATGTCGCTAGCTCCTAATATAAAAATAGACCGCCGATCCTTTTTTAAAGTTTTAGCGGGTGTTGGTTTTATGTTGTCGTTTAGTCTAGAAGGAAAAGTCAATGCAAGCACGTCAGTAGATCAGTTAGAATTAAATGCCTATATTCGAATTTCCCCTGATGGTTCAATTTTCATTTTCTCAAAAAATCCAGAAATTGGTCAAGGTGTTAAAACATCTATGCCGATGATAATTGCCGAGGAATTGGATGCAGATTGGAGTGATGTCATTGTACAGCAGTCCCCAATTAACGAAAAAATATTTGGTCGGCAAAATGCCGGTGGATCTAGATCAATTGCAAGTAACTGGGATGTCATGCGAAAAGCAGGTGCGACTGCCCGCAATATGTTGATTAACGCCGCTGCTATTAAATGGAGTGTGTCCGAAAAAGAATGCACGACTGAAAGTAGTTATGTCTTGCACTTGAAAACCAATCAAAAAGTTTC
>JAESSY010000048.1 GCA_016763855.1 Pseudomonadales bacterium | reverse complement strand
TAACTTAGCATTGTATATTACCCGTTTTGTATCGAGGAATTCGAACCCTAATGGACAGTTTTACGAGAACTATCAAATACCATCATAGACCTCCTTTGACCAGTATGGACAAAACTCTCCAGCATTACGCCAATCTAAAGAGATAGAATCTGATGGTGTTAGATGGACTCAGGATGCCCCAAACATGCCCCAAGTGAACACATGTCTATTGCGACCGAGGCCACATTGGCAATTGGCATTTCAGGTTAATAAATTTCCTACCAAGTATTTTTAAAATCAAAAAAAATTAAAATGAAAACTACCCCCTACCCCTGTCACAAAAACCGAACTTCCTCACATTCGTCGCCCAGCAGGTCAAGCTAGTTGCCCTCTGTATTCGAAAAATAGGATTCTTTTCTGTATCTCGAACTTATTCTTTAAAACGAGTTTTGAGAATCAATGAAGAGTATATTCCAAGACGGCCGCACAGGTTGATACCATGCCACATGACTTTAGCGGCCGGCCTTTGTGGCCCCAAATATCCTAATGGAGACTCACATGAACACGCCCAAGTTACCAAAACCATCCAGAGTTGGCCCATCTTGTTGTGATAATCTACGTATCCTCGCCACCGGAGTAGCAGTAAGTTGATTCTTTTTCATGATGTAGATGGTTGCCTCAACGGCACGGATGGAAACCCTTTAGGGTTCACAGAAGAAACATTGTCCGTTGAACATGCAACTGAACTAGCAAACCTTGGTGAGTTACTAGATTTATCCGATGTTGAGCACTTCATCATCAACACAGGTAGGACTTGGTACGATACTGAATACCTTTGCAATGCTATCAATAGCAGAAAGGCAAGGTATGCCCTCGTTGAACACGGAAGCTCACTATGGGATATCCAGTCAGGGCAGCAGATTGATCTCGTTACACTATCTAAAAAACTTGGCTTAGAGCATGCATCAGCGGCGCTGGCCACAATTGAACGAGTACAGGAGCTTATTATCTGGTTCCGTTCTGGTGGGAACAATCTCCTTGCGAATATCATCGACGCCAGAAAACCGTTGCTACTACATGGAAATCAAAGTGGCAACTTAACCATTCCAGTACCGGAAGGTAAGGATGGTGATGCAGTGATGGCCGCCTTTGAAAAAATCATTCAAGAGCAGCCTGAATTTGCGGAAGACTCTTTCACATACCACCATAGCAGATCCGACGGGTTCATTGATGTAATGGGAACAGTTGATAAGGGGCTCGGCGTTGAATTGACAATTGAGTACCTTGACTATGACCCTAGCAAAACGGTTGCCATTGGAAACGGTCTTAATGATCTGTCGATGTTAAGTAAGGTAGCTTTGCCTATTTGTCCCGAAAACGCTGAACCACTAGTGAAGAACATGTGTAAAGACAGCGGCATATCTTCAGAGCATAGATTTATTGAGGCTACTAGGGCATGGCTTTCAACTAGAATCTAGGACGGCAGAGTAACTGTTTATGGAATATATTCAGCAGGAACTACAAAGTATTACACAGTTTTTCTATCTCGGTGAACTTGAGAGCTTTTCGAAGGCAGGAGGATTGGCCAATGAAAATTACTATGTAAACACTGGAAATGGGAAGTTCGTAATAAAGATTATCAGGGAACATTCTGCATCTAGCGTTAGAACTGAACTGCCGTTTTTCCAGCGGCTAAGAGAACACAACTACCCAGCATCATTTTATTTGTCCAGCCCAAAGGGAGAGTGTGTTTTTGAATCTAACAAATTAGTGGCCGTTGCAATGCACCGAGTTGAAGGCAGCGCCCCTATTATTACAATAGACACAAGTCTTTGCTTGGGTCGAGCTTTGGCAGCCCTTCATTCCATCCCAACAAAAGGATTGAAAACCCGCTCAGCATTTCTGAATGATACATATATTCCGCAGTGTATTGATGACTTAGCTAAAGCAGTTCCCCAAAAAGACTTAAGTCCTTACCAAATTGAATATGAAAAATTGGCTGAATTCCAAAGTCAATATAAGCTTCAAAAAGAGTGCATTATTCATGGTGATTTCTCCCCTAAGAATTGTCTCTTTCAGGGAGAAGAATTGTTATCTGTCATTGATTGGGAGGAAGTATCACTTGGCTATCCCGTGCTTGATCTGGCACTCACTATCTTCGCCGTCTGCTTTAATGAATCAGGGTTCGACGATAAATTATTTGTAGCTCTCCTTGATGGCTAACAAAGTACCCGTCGCTTATCCCCGGAAGAGTACAACCATCTCGGGGATTCCGTTCGATCTGTTGGATTGACGTTTTCGATTTGGGTATACCTAAGATATGGTATTGGAAATAATGATCCAAATTTAATAAAGGCAAGACGAACGTACTGGGAATACAATCTGGGTAGTTGGACAACACCTAAGTAAACGCTTGAGCGTCGGGGCCCTCCTGAATGATCAAGTTCAATGGGGTGCGTTTGGATTTATCCTTGCCATTGCTACCCAATCCCTTAATAAGGCAAAACCTCGTGGACACTCTAATATTGACTACGAACAGGATGATCAACTTATGTTTGCTGACCACATAGAGTGTTTAACTTTTGGTATTGGGCATGGAGAGTCGTTGTCGCCATGGTTGGATATTTTGAAGAGCAAGAAACATTTGAAGAAGATTTAGTTAATTCAAGCTATATCTCAACGATCTCAATCTGGGGCTTAAGGGCACTTTGTAAGCGTCATGAAACTTTGGCAACTCAAAGCTTGCCGTTTTGCTAAACCAGTTGCCGCAGCAATGAGAGAAGTTTGACTACCTGTTTACACATAAACTGGTTTCCAATCTCGCTTCTCTAAAATATATTGAATATCTTCGCTTTCCCAAGAAACCGATGGGTCATTGACGGTTGTTTCTGCATCAGAAAAATCAACTTTCAAACGTTTGGAAAAGTTGAATCCTAATTTTTCAAGCACGCGTTGCGACCCCAAATTTTCTTCATAGGTTGTGGCAACAACCGATTGAAGACCGCATTCACTAAACCCGATCTCTACCATTTTTGCAGCCACTTCGGTTGCTAGACCATACCCCCAGAATTCTTTTTTAAGCCGATATCCAAGCCTAGCTTGTCCCGTTTGGGCCGTAGGTCGAAGGCAAACCCAACCAACAAAATCAAAGTTTTCGACGAGTGACAACTTCCAAAATCCGAACCTGTGGAAAACATCGTCATACCTCGTGAACAACGGAATGATCTTGTCTTTTATATGTTCTTCACTAGCAGGAACGCCACCATTGATATACTTCATTACCATTGGGTCGTTGTCCAGTTGATGTAGGAGCAACCAATCGGAAGTTGCAAATTTACTTAGTAGAACTCGGCTCGTATTCACGACTCATATCTCAACTTGGTTGCCGGAAAAAAAAGTATATCCTCCAACTCTTGGCGCAGGCATAACATGAATTTTCAATACCTTACCACTTTGAGAAATCATGAAAGGTAAATGAAGGAATTGTTTCATCTTTCCCTTCACTCAATCTTTCACCACAGTAGGGGCAATAAAGGACGTTTAGTACAACGCTATCAATCGTTTGGCTCTCTTCTTCTAGATAGCCATTCTCTTCTAAATTCTGCTCTGTCGCCACATGGTTAATGTTGAGGTGCCATTCATCATCCTCTTTAACGATCCATGCTTCACCGTGTTCCGTGCTTTTACAAGAGTGGGTGCTTGCCAATTGTTGGTCCTGATTTGATCATCTCGATCTATGCTGGAATCATCCGATTGGATGAGCAATGTCCTTAAAGGCTAGATAGAATATTTGAGAAGAAATATTCACATATCTTTCATTCGATTACTCTACAGAGAGAGGTCTAATTTTAGTTAAAACAATCGGGATAGCTTGCCCAAGTTCCTCAACAACAGCCAGTGCAGTTGACCTTGATTCAGTATTAGGTTGTTGAATATCCGGCACCATCACTACATCCATAACCGCTAGGTTTGCCGCTTTCACTCCATCATTCGAATCTTCGAAGACGATACAATTACTTGCAGAGATACCTAGCCTCTTTGAAGCTTCAAGAAATAATTCTGGACTGGGCTTACCTTTTGAAACATCATCTCGGGCTACAATATGATTAAAATAGTCAATTAACCCAGTTTGGGCCAAAGACCTCTCAACATGATCTCTATTTGATCCGGATGCCACTGCACAGGGTCCAACTGAAACAGCAAACTTAAGTAGATCAACAGCTCCTCTCTTACAATCAAACCCTACAGAACCCGTTAGTTCCGAAACCAAGGCCATACATCGTGCTTGGAAACTGACCATTTCAATATCGAAACCCGCTTTTTGACAAATAATTTCGTTACAGTCACCAAGGTGCTTCCCTGCAAGACTTGCGTAATAGTACTCGGGTTCAATTTCGAAACCGAACTCAATTGCAGCAAGGCTTCTGGATTGTTGGTAAATCCTTTCAGAGTCGATCAGGAGGCCATCCATATCAAATATGAAGCCAATTGTCATGTTTCGATTGCCAATTCCGGCCACAGTTTTTCCCACCCTTTTTTCGCTAGCCTACTGTTGAAAGCATTTGACGTGCACTTTAAATTTCTTGTAGCTGCCAGCCGTACTACATCATGTGCAGAAAAAGGCGACCTTACTCGTATACCACCCTCTTTTAGTAAAGTGACACCAATTGCCGTTTGAACTTCAGGCCAGTATGACATTGCCTCAATACAGTCTAAATAGGGATCATGGCCATGATTTAATGCCATTCTAGCTTGGTTTTTAACTGACCAGTTACACTTTGGCATTTCTGCATTTAATGCTTCTTCAACAATTTGATCTTGTTCTTTAGAAATACATGATGGATTGAAGTAAATCAGATCAATGTCATTAAGTGCCGTCATTTCTTTGTGACCTTGCAATTTATCCCAGACAATGTTTCTTACAAATCCTGCCGCTAAAAACCAGTCCTGCTCAAAATATTCTCTGGCAATCATTAAACATTTAAATCGAAATTTATCCTCAGCAATCCATTTTTCAACCAACTCAAAGGTATCCATTTAACTCTGACCTGAAATTAAAAAACGCCACATCAACTGACCGCACTTTCGATGAAAAGCAGCAATAGTTAGCCTGACAAATTCTGAAGTAATATTCAGCATTTATAACCTTATACAGTTCCGTCATGAGGGAAGTAAGTCAACATATAGCGACAATTAAGAATGTCATGTCGATTCCATAATCCAGTTAAACCACACCTTGGAACGAGCGATTGGTTCTATGCAATAGTGATCGCCCTGCCATTCAGTTAACTTAGAAACACTCTCTACATGTCTAGAAAAAGCACGAACAGAATCAATAGGTGTTATTTGATCATCAACCGCATGGATTACATGTAACGGAGTATCAGTGCAATATGGCTTAGGTAGCCTTGAATTGATTACAGTAACGGAGTTGACGTGAGGACTATCCGCGATTCTATATGCACCTTCGCCTCCCCTACTGTAGCCCAACAGGTCTATTTTTGGGTTATCAAATCTGGCACTCAATTTCTTGAGATAGTTAGATAACATCTCTTTCTCCCAGTTTTCACCAATTACACAACAAGCGATAGCGAATGGATGAGGAATTTCCAAAACACCATCGCTTAGAAGCGTAGCAAATCCCGGGTATTCAAACTGTCCCTCTACACCCTTTCCAAATTCTCCTGACCCATGAAGATAAACAAAGAGTCGCTCAGTCTTGGCACCATTAAAAACCAATGTTTCTATTCCAAATTTGGACTCTATTCTTTCAGCCTTCACTAGCGCCACCATAGATATAACGCCAGTAAGAAACGATGCACAACAGGTTGCCGTACAGCACCCATTTTGGGTCGGAGTAGTGGATGAACAACTTGATAACTTTCATTTACGCTCAACTCCAACATATATTACTGACATGCCTGCACTCAGTATCAAGGTAACTATTAAGTAATAGTTAAACGGAATTTCTTTAAATACTCCCTCGAATATTATCGAACTAACAAAGAAGCACCCAAAATATATTTGTCCTGATAAAATACCAAAGAGAAGAGATGCTCGAAATCTAGATTTTATGCACGTTCTTATTTCACAAAATATGACGCCAACGATAAATGCTACTAAGGCCAGAAATAAATGGCCCTCAAGCAGGTCAAAAACAGACCCTCCATCGAAAAAAACTTTAATACTCCCAAGGATGTAGGCTATGAATAAACCAGTCGTGCAAAAATATACAACGATTACAAGTGGCATATACTTTTTTACTAATCTCGTATTCTTAAGAAACATCTAACGTCCGACTAAGACTTATTGTTTGGGGGCACAGAAGAGGCAGTCAGCCTTTGCGAAGCGAATGCCCTCGATCAACAACATAGCACCAAAGGTGAGTTTACACCTGTTGGGGCACTTGGTTAAATCAATTTTCGACTCCGGGTATGAAAATTTCTTGGATCGGCTCATGACATAAGACTTATGCGGAACAAGCTCAACCTACGGACCCTACAGCCCCGGCTAACCACAGAAACAAGTACGTCAACGCTGAACCTACAACAACAATTATGATAATAGTTAAGCAATAGAGAGGAACCGCCTGCGACCACCTCCGTAACCAAATCTTGTTGAGCGGGAATGAGAGTAACGCACTTAGCAACCAATATGCTGGCTGGTTCACAATAATCCACATGCCAAGCATCCCATCCTGTGGCGGAAAATATACCACTAGAATAAAAATTACCAAATAAGTGAGTGCTGTTGCACTCAATGAAAGTACTGTGGTGCTTACACAAAAGAGAGCCTCGCCTTTTAATCTCATATTTCAAGAATGCCTATCTTTTGTTTCACTATTGATCTGCTCCTATAGTGGTCTAGTAAATCCGATATTCACAATCTTTTAATCTGTCGGTCTAACAGACCCACTCTAGCACAGCAACCAAGCATCCATTTGCAGGCTATTTCAACACCATGGTATTGGTCTCAAGAGCTATAGGAGGTGATCAATGCCTTTGAGGCTTACCCTATACCTAACCCCATTGTTAACAGACACATATTCCATTCACATATTTTTATGCTGGGAGGTGAAAGCTTTCTAAAACACAAATCTGGAAACTAGGATAACCCTACTCTGGGGTAGGTCAATATTAATGGCAATTGACAGCCCCAAGTTAATCCTCTTCAGGATTACTATTTTGCAACGCCAGCCCAACCACGTGTCTGACTCTACCCACTTGTCGTTCATGAGCTGCAATAAAAAGAGGTTGAGTACTCGTCAGCATTGTTAACATGTCTGAAATCGTTTGCGATGCCATCCATACATCCATTGATTTTCTCTTTGGGTCAATGATGCCAATGCCTTTTGGGATATCGTAGATTGCTAATCGCTGATCTTTTCTTCTCCGGTACTTTCGATTGCCTTCATCATCGCGGACATGATGATCATCCAACGTATCACTCATTCCATCCTCCGACTGGTAAATTGACAGGTTGTAGATGACATCAGAATTACCCTCTTCACCTAATCGACAACACACCATTTCAATATCTGTATGAAATCTGTACACAGGTGTATTGGAATATGCATATCTAGAATCATTAACCTCATGGTTGATCGAAGCATTTACACTTGACCTAAAGCTAACAACTTCAAAATACGGGAAGCTGTAGGTGTCTTGAATTTTCTTCGTCATCGAGCTGACCTGTAGTAGATAAATTTAAGGATTGATCTAAGGGGTAGGTTATTGGAAATGTGGGCACAAATCATACGGATCACCATATCTGAAACTCAGATAACCTTATTATTCACGCGGTTCAATCAAAGACATCATGGCAATGCAACTGGGCCACCCTGACGGTAGTATTGAAAGTCATCACTGTTTACACTGAGTTCAACCAACAACCCGTTGATACAACCCGATGGACCCTCACCTGACATAACATGAACGAATCATCCCCAGAATTCAAACTACTAGAAACTGGCACCCTCATTGAATTTGACATCATAGGTCAAGATGTCCAAACCGCATTCGATGAAGAAAACGTATTCGTAAAAGTTGAACTTCAATTCAAAGTGGAAGATGAACTAGATGACCCGGAAGATATCGTTGAATGGGGTGCCTTTGGATTTATCTTTGCTATAGCAGCGCAATCCTTTAATGATGCAAGACCTCGTGGCCATTCTGATATTGACTATGAAGCTGATGACCAGCTTATGCTTGCTGATTTCATAGAGTGCTTAACTTTTGGTATTGATGGCCTGAAGTTTCATGGTGACTATATTCGAGGTCGTAGCCTAAAAACTGATATTGCTGTGAATACCCATGGTGTCGTAATCGTCAGCACCTATGGACGTGGTGAATCATTGCTGAGATGGCTGGATTTACTTAAGGGTAAGAAGCATTTGAAGGAAGTTTAATGCTCGATTGATGTTATTCATCGTTAGGAAATTTGTATCTTATGACCGGTGATATCAAAATCGTAGGGCTCCCCTTCATCTGGTGATAGTGAGAAAATAAACTCCAAGGTAACTTCAACTTCTCTTTCCCCAGCAAAACTAAACTTCTCATCGGAACTGTCATGAACCGGGTTGTATTGATACAACTCGACAAAGCCCAACATCACACACTCACCTGTCACCACAAAACAGTCGATATCAATTGTCGAGTCATAGTCCTCAACCCAAAAATCGTCAAGTTCATAAGGTTGAATATAGCCTCCTATAAGCCCATGATCTATTTCATGCAAACTAATTCCAGATAGTATTTGATGCAAGGCTATTCTTAATTCGCTATGAAAGAAGTCATTTATAAGCTCTTTCAATTGAGTAATGTCAGGCTTATTTTCGGAAAACCATTCCAATAGCTCAACTGAAGTCTCAGATGGTACAAACTCTGACCATGTTTCCTTTTCTGTCGTAAAGAAACTCTTTAGGTTTCTATACAATTTAATGTTGGAAAAATCATTCTTAAGGTCTTGATGCAATTCCTCGTCATTGTGCGGATCACAAAAATCTGAAGAGTTATTGGTTATTATAAAGGCTTCCTTATATTTCTCTGACTTTAAATATTCGACACAGGAAAGCCATATCACAGAGTCTCTGAATGCTTCCTTACCCTCTTTAAAAGGTCTGATTTTTTTTAGTGCTCGGCTAACAATAACAGGTAACAATTCATTTTCGTATGGGACCAAGGTAACTGCACCCAAATCACACAGATCGCTAATTTTAGATCGTAGTTGAATTTCTGGCAACTCAATGTCTACCGATCCTACAGTAAGTTTCTGATCTCCTAAGACATCATTTATCGTCTTTGCCTGACTCTTTATTTTTGTAAGGGTGACGTGAATTTTATCTCTGTTGTTGTTTATAACTTCTTCTAAAACAACTTCGGATACTAATACATCGAATACATTTAATGTCGAATACGCAATTAGTCTCTTCAAAAAACCAGATTTAAAAAACGGGTCTCCATATAGGACATTGCTATCCAAAATTACGGCTATCATAATTACCTAGTACTCCTCGAACTGGTAGGTGTTCGCTGTGGCAAAGTTCAGAGTAGCGAATTACAGCTTTGGTTGACAGCCCTAGTACCGCAACTTTTGTGGATAATGCACAGACCTCCTTCAAAGACGTGGCCCCTCGATAACGGAAGAAGATAATTTACGACCTGCTTTTTCAAAAGGCTACTTTCTCAAGAATTTGCCAGTTGATAAATAACAAAACAATCAATACTCCAACAACCTCTATCGTGTTCCTCGTGATTAAGTCCGTTAGCCTCTTAACATCAAATGAGGTTCTGGCCTTCATAGCCATACTGAAATATGAGGTTCCACTTTCACCATCATTCCTCTAAGAAAATAACCAACAACAATCAATATGGGAATTAAGAATGGGGCCAACATGAATGCTGCGAATTTCTGCCATACTGACAATTCATATTTAAGATCACATTTTTTAACTGCAATGCTTACCACCGTCCCACAACTTGCCCATAAAACAATTCGATCAGCCAGCCATTCAGGTATCTGCCATCCAATGTACTGCAACAACCACCAGTCAAACACTACATAGATCAATCTATCTCGCACGATAACGTATATATCTAGTATATCTCGAAAAAAGGAATACCAAACGACAAAGCCATCAATGACTGATGACAAACTTAAAACTGTCAGAAAGACAGAACTAACAAGAAAAACTTGCTTCAAAAATATTGTCCTCAATCAATTCTTCGTATTCACTTTACCAAAGCATCATGCTACTCGTGACGTATCTAAACTCTATACTGCATTTTCCACTTATCGGTAACATCCCTGCAAACATAAACCATGCTGTCA
The DNA here is from genome assembly GCA_016763855.1 of Pseudomonadales bacterium. Classification (GTDB taxonomy): domain Bacteria; phylum Pseudomonadota; class Gammaproteobacteria; order Pseudomonadales; family Azotimanducaceae; genus JAHRVQ01. The sequence continues at coordinate 45,041 of JAESSY010000048.1, read as the reverse complement.
ACCTCACTAGTGCTCTATATCACTTTTTACAGCCACTCCTAAACTCTAATCGTCTCAAAGAGTGGCTACCTAATAAAAAACAAAAGATGTCTGGCTGCGATAATTCCGCTACCCTCTAAGTTTAATCTTAGAGTCAAAGCTATGGCCAAACAAGAAGCAAAAGAAATCATGTGGATGTCTCTTGCGTACATTGATGCGGGTATTTCCTTGGCAGAACAATATGTCGAAGGCAGCGATGAAAAAAGCTATCACCGTTCATTGGTTCCTATATTTCTGATACATCAGGGAATCGAATTACTCTACAAGGCCGCAATAAAAGCAATGGGCATAGAATTTCCGAAAACTCATGATTTAAGGCGTCTAAGGACGATATTTCAAAAACATTACCCAGACCTAGACTTCGAAGTACCCTCAATTGTGTTAGGGGCATCTGACAACAATAATGCAAATCAGCTTAATTTGTTCGCAGAGTTCAAGTATCCTCAACTAACTATTCAGCACGAACGTCTGCGATATCCAACAGATAGGCAAGGTAAGGATTGGAGTTTTCAATCAGCCCTAGATATTGAAGGTGCAATGGAAGATATAACGGAGCTTAATCGAGCGTCCTTGAAGTGCTGGATGCATATAAACGATATCGAATAAGACAATATTTCATTTACGCCAATCCTTGATATAAAGAACCGCTGTGTCACTAAGCAAAATTACCGAGCTATCCAACATCAATCTCTCAATGGCACTTCCATATTTCGCTATTTCGTCAATTGCGATAAAGGACTGCCTAGCCTGCCGATCATAAACGCCAAGTAATCTAGCCACAGAATCATTTTCAATATTCTTGTAAAGGATAGAGTCATGTATTAGAAACGGTAATGGGGTGGTTTCAAATATAGACAAATCAAAAGTGATCAGGCTGCTGTAAGCGGTTCCGGTTCCAGTGTCTTCTTCTACAGTAAAGCCGTAGTTCGATTCGCTCAAGGTTAACTTCGGTGTCTTCCTCTCAGCCCCAAAGATACTTCTAGTTAATCTATCCATAGAATCATTGACGATATCTTCAACTATCTTAAGCGTGGTCTGTTTCTCAGAAGATAGTTCCGCTTTGGCCTCAGCTACAGATTCTCTTAGCTCTAACGCTTTATCATAAAGCCCATTTTCAGTTTTTGCATTGTCCAGCTCAGACGATACGTTATGGACACGGTCTACAATCGCAGATGGATTCTCCAATGAGTTAAGAGTTTTCCCCATTTCTTTATCAATTCGTTGCATCTCAACATCTATCACTTGGAGTTGATTCTGTAGTTGCTTTTTTGACGTTACGAATTCAGAGCGAAGTATCTTCACCAAACCATCGTGAAAAGACTCAACTTCAGCAATTTTATTGGTATCGACATCTGGAAAAAATTTAGTAAGTGCAGCGAAATGACGACTTTTTACATGTCTATTCCCTAAAAGATTTCGATCAACCCTGTCTAATTTAGAAAGCAGTTTTAACCGCTCATCAAGTAGGTCATCTTTCTCAACTTTCAATTCCCGAATTTCTCGATTGACTATTTCCTTTATGTTCGTCGCGAACTTAGCAAGTTCGGCCTTGATCTCAGCAATTTCACTCTCAATCTCTTCGATACGATTATTGTTCTTATCGTATTGAGATTTATTAACTTTAGGCAATATCTTATTTTTAAACGCTTTTCGTAATGCGGTTTTTTCTTCGTCGATCTCCTTTAGATGCGATTCTAGTTCACGAATCGAACCATATCGACCATAGACCTTAACCAGCTTTAGAACGCATTGCTTAGGGGCTTCTAGCGGAACATTATGTAAGGGCCTATGGACATCCAAATTTCCTTTACCCCACACTCTGGAGAACAAACCCACTAGCGACCTGAAACTGAGATCATCGCGTTCGATTTTGTAGGAAGCCTTCAAAAAACTCTTATACTCTTCTAGCGAAATAGGAGCTAACGGTATTTTCTCTGAATCACACTTGTAGACTACGTCTGGCTGACGCGTCCCTCTGCGAAAACAGTAACTCTCGGAATCGAACTCGAATGAGAAAAAGTAATCGTGATCACCTAGTTCAGCCACGATATCAGGACTATTTTCGATAAGACTTGAGCCTCCAAAACCGAAATCAATTACCAGTAGTAGTGAAGTTTTGCCAATCGAGTTTGTAGCATTTTTGTCGCCTAGCACTGTATTCAGGCCTTGGTGAAATTGAATCGCACCAACTCGAAATTGATCAGAACTTATCTCACTTAACATAACTAACCCTACCAGTATTCACATCTAGAGATATGCGATTGAGTACAAAAAGTACATCTAACGTGAACACGAATTGATCAATGCTTTCGAACTTTTTGTAAACTTTCGAATAAAGATCAAGCAGGTCTTGGGAGTCAGGACCATGCATCAATATAAAGGGTGCCAGCCCTATTGCAGACTCACTAAGGCTAATCGCTTTATTTGGTGCAATCATCGAACAACTCACAGTTTTGAACATAAAATGAAGCCACAATTTCAGCACCATATCTTCGATTAGAAACACTTTTTGTCTTCGATAGAATCCAATCTATGACATTTTCGAATATCTGTTCTTGAGATAAGTTGAGCGAATCTTGTTTAGTATAGAAATTCCGTATTTGACCGGCAATCAATGCACTTTGATTAGGTTCGCTGTGCTCCAATACAATTAGCTTTTCTCTAACAATACGGAAATACTGATCAACACTGTCACCAATCCTTTTTTTTGTGAGTCCTGACATTGAATCATCCAGCTTCGATTTTATAGACTTGGCTTCAAATACCAAGCTTTCTTCCCCAAGGCTGTCTTCATCATATAGCATGTTAATTATTTTTTGGATATCTTCCTCGATTGGAAAATATGCAGCAATCGCTTGTTGATTTTCCCGATCAATCATTTTTTGTTTAATCTTTACAAGCTCCTCGTACTCCTCAATTAGCATATTTTTATCGTAGTTCGTATGGCAAGTTGGACATAAAGGGAGAAGGTTATGTTCGTGATTCAAGTCAGTGGGTGGCAATATTGAGGCAAGGACATTTTTCTGATGTACTGTCGGATTCAGAGGGTATATATGAGCAATCTCGAAAACTTTTTGAGGGGAGCCATGCTTTGACAAAAAAAGTGAAGTATTGCAGAGAGGACAAGCTTCTTGCGCCTGTCCTGCCAATTTGACTTGAAGTGCCAAGGAAAAACTCAAGCGTTTAACCACGTTCTGCAATCCCTGCAATAACAATAATTTAAGTTATGGTAACAACCCAATAAGGTCTCTACTACAACTGTAACCTTTGTCGAGATATATTGCCAATAGCGACGATCCTTCAAAAGTAATAGACAATCAACTGAAACACTTTGGTTATGTTAGTATGATCTGCTTAGAATAAATCTCGGAACCAGAAAAACACCACCATCGGAAATGAAAAAAACATCTAAACCATTAATAATGAACTTTTCCTAAAAAAGCAAAGAGCTGAAAAGAGTTCAGATGTACAGCTTCTACCTACTTTCTTCCTTCAATATTTTATAAACAGTCGCCCTACCAACCCCTAACTCTCGATAAATCTCAGTAGCACTGGAACCTGCCTACCGCATATTCAATTATTTTTCCTTATCGACAGTGCTATTTCTTCCAAGTTTCAGACCGCAATCTATAAAAATCAGTTAATCTCACTCCTTATTTCTTCGACGATATCCCTCATCGGTTTATGAGTGCATGGTCTACCGGGAGCGACAGAGTCAATCAATTTTGCTACGTTGGCGTTATCTTCTAGTATGGCTGGATAGAGTCGTGAGAGATGCCCCGTATGTAACTTTTTATTACCGAAATCTATCTGTGTTTGATCTGATCTATTAGTTTCTACCTTATATCCCATTCGGCGGGAAATTGACGTCACCTTTTTAATAAAGTTTATAGTATCCATCTTATATTTCCCTGCTAGTAAAATATGTTCATGAGATTTTAATGAAGATGTAAATAACGAAATAGATCAGCAACAACAAAAATAAGATGAGCCCGATCAAGCCCCCCAAGGTATTAGCAACAATTATCCCTCCGAGGATTAAAATAAAGCATAAAGCGAACAATATAATTGCCGCTGGAATTATTCCCATAACGAGTAAAGCTTGAGTTGCTGGTGATTGTTTATTGATATTCATATTGACGGTATCCTTTGCCAGTAATGTTTACTTCAATCTGCTAAACCTATTCTCGGTATTCCTTATTCCAGTGCGAGAACTGTGTACTCGCCGTATTCATGTTAATTTCCTCTTCCAAACAGGCACGCACAACATCTTCACGTGAAGCAGACCCTTTCTTAGCTTTAATTTCATCCGCTATCTCCCAGACCCTACCCGTAACGGTACCATCACCCGGACGTGAACTAGGCTTTGTTAAACTTGGCGACATGCCAACTCCACCCGCATCACGTAGGGTCTTTTCGATAAACTTTGCACTCTGTTCTTGATGACTCTGATAGATCAAAACGTAAAGATCAGCCGGGATTGCAACATTGACCATTTCCATTTTTTTTCCTATTTGGTATTGATGGCCCTCACGATATCAATGATATCTATATATATCAATATATATATTTAGATATTCTTGATAATTGTGATATACTCAACTTTCCCGTTTATGGTCATTAATAGGAAAGTCAGGAGTATTACATTGCCTAAAATCAGCTACTTGAAGACATCTGCCACTACCTCCCCAACCATCGTAAACGGGAAAGTTGCACGTAAACCCTATAAAGAGCTACGTCCACGCGAATATCTTACTGCTGAGGAACTGGATCGATTGATGGTGGCTGCCAAGAAAGTGGGCAGGCATGGCCATAGAGATAAGACAATTATCCTTATTGCTTTTAGACATGCGTTCCGGGTTAGTGAGCTTATTTCATTGCGTTGGGATATGGTCGACTTGAAAACGGGACTAATGCATGTCACCCGCCTGAAGAATGGTATTGACTCAGTTCATCCTATTAGAGGCACCGAGCTTCGAGCATTAAGACAATTACGGAAAAGTTACCCGGACTCCCCTTACCTATTCGTCTCGGAACGTGGTGGTCCAATGACTGACAGTAATGTGCGGAAGATGATTAAACGTGCTGGTGAGAATGCAAAGATAAGTTTTCCGACCCATCCCCACATGCTTCGCCATTCTGCCGGTTATAAACTTGCCAATGACGGACAGGATACTAGGGCCATTCAACAGTACATGGGCCATCGAAATATCCAGCATACTGTTAGGTATACTGAACTATCCCCAAGTAGGTTTAAGGATTTCTGGAAGGATTAGTAAATATCGTAAGTTGCTTACTGCTGACTAGGTCCCCACAAATTCTCAGTTTTTCTACGAAGCTGATTTAACTTCACGTAACTCATCTACGTATTTAGATTGCTTGCCCTGCTGTCGAATTTGTACAGTTCCTGATGAATTCAGTCGGAAGCGCCAACCTAGTATTCATCAAAATCTAGTGCCCAATCATTATTTTTTAGAGGCTTAATACTCCAGCCTTTATTGATGCCACTAGTATTTTTCAGCGGTTTATTCCAATTAGAACAGTATTTATGATCTCTCATATGAGAATCACCACTTTTAGAATTCTGTAACGGGTGGCTGCCGAATTTTTCATAAAAGTCGGCAAGCAAGTCTGCTTCGACATCTTTAAAAGCTTCTTTAGAACCTGAAGTTTTAATCTCGGTTAGCCAAACATCGAAACTTATATCTTGTAGCGATTCTGTAATGTGTCTTATCCAGTGTGTAAAATGAGCAGCTAATCTCTCTCGAATTTTACCCCGACCAATGTACAAAACCTTAGAAGGCTTACCATCGTAATCTATAGACAAATTGTCGGCCAAGGTGATCACATAAACACCCTGTTTAACTTCAGATAGTAACCCGCTTCTTTCTTCGTCCTCATCTTCCCAACATTCAGCGATATAATCGACGATGGAGGATTTTACTTTGCTATTTATCCACGACCACTTATTTTCACTAAGCCCGCTATATTCAAGTGAGCGTAAGTTGAACCCTAGCTCAGATGCATATTCACTAATGCGAACAGGTTCCTCTGTCTTAGTCCAATAGAAATCCATTTTTGCCATTTAACACCACATATTTTTATTCGATAAAAACAGACAGATAATAAACCCAGAAGTAGGATATTTCCATTTTACAACATGAACAGTTAATGACCGATGACGAAATATGCGGGTTTAGAACGAGGAGGCTCATTTTCAACAATAACTGCCTATAGTCCAATAACCACATACTAGTTTATGAGAAACCAGTAATTAGACACTAATCTAGATACGGAAATTATTGGGTCTGACAAGTATACATCTTACGACCTTGGGAAAGGCTGCAACACCGGTTATGGCGACTGAGTCTATCTAGTTTCTAAGCTAATCGAGAACTCTCTCAATAGGGTCTGATATGCTGGATTAGGGTGAGTATCTAAGCCATATCGATTAGTAATAGTCTAAAGAGAGTGACAAAGCGTATGGGTATCCCTAACGGTATCATCGACCTTATGAATCCTTCGCCCTAGAGTCATTATCAAATGCCCACTGAAGCTCCGAAAATGCAAGCAAGCTATTCGTTACGGTCATTAGGAGTTCATCTGCATGAGTGTTCTCGTTTTTACCAAGCTTATCTCGTGCATGTTCGATATGAAGTGCCAGTTCTTTAGCCCATATAGCGTATCTGGTAATAGTGGCATCCCCTTCATACGATTGATTCACTGCCGCCCTATTAAATCGGTCCCACAAAAGTCCGTCCGGTGTGTAATCACCTGATATTGGATCATGTTGAGTATTCACAGATTTATACTTGCGGATTATGGATGCTATGTCTTCTTCATTCATATTATTTTTGTACCTACGTTAATCACTGTGAAAATCGAACTTTCCTACTCACTCTACCGTCCGATGGCGATTATATACACAGGCTTGATTACCTGCTGTGCTCTAAGTCTCAATAATATTGTTGGTCTGTGATGGAATTGAAGGTTGCATTGAAAATAGTAAGTGGGTATTTAACTAGTTAACCAATTTTTGACCACGCTTACATATTTTGTAAATTTGATTGGGATTTTTTCTATATATTGGATAACTGAGGCATGTGGCAATGTAGACTCTAGCCTTTGATATCATTGCCCAAATTGGAGCATCTCGATACACTGCCTCGCGTGAACAAGAGATGCTGTAAGAAAATTACAGATGTAATCAGCAGCCGGTGGCAGGGAGAGTTTTAAGTGAAACTTGGCAATCAAGCAACAAAAAGGAAGAGGAACTATCATTGAATGCCGTTGAAATTGAAGAAGCTATTTCGCATCTAGCAATACAGCCATTTGATGCTGACGAGTTTCCTTTTGCTTTTTTAAAAGCCTTTGGCAATAAAGCGACTACTATCAAGCGCCTTAGAAGCACGAAAAATTCCTCGAATAGCTCTGATATTAATGGGGGAATATTACAGCGCAACAATATCCATATGGTCGTTTGTACTGAAGGTGATGTAGACGCTACCCTAAATCTGCTAAAGCAGAGTAAAGCAACGAACAAAGGCAAAGTTAAAATCATCCTAGCTACCGACGGCATTGATTTTGTAGCAGAAGATATAGCTTCTGGTGAGACCGTGGCATGTACCTATTGTGACTTTGCCAACCACTTTGGATTTTTCCTATCGCTGGCAGGCATTTCAACCACTAAAGAAATCCGCAATAACGCAGTAGACATTCAGGCAACAGGACGTCTCAACCGCCTTTACGTAGAACTACTGAACAACAATAAAGATTGGGATACGGCTGCTCGACGTCACGACCTTAATCAGTTTATGTCGCGTTTGATCTTTTGTTTTTTTGCTGAGGATACGGGTATTTTTCCGAAAGACCATATGTTCACTGGTGCAGTTGAGCAAATGAGTGATAGCAGGTCGGAAAATGCTGACTTTGTTATCTCAAAGATATTCCATGCATTGAATGTTAAACGTGAAGAGCATGATAAAGAAGACCTCCCCAACTGGACCCGTGAATTCCCTTATGTGAATGGCGGGTTGTTCGCAGGCACACGCGATGTACCAAAGTTTAGTCGCATTGCACGTTCCTATTTAATCCACGCGGGTAATCTTAATTGGAAGGAGATTAACCCGGATATTTTTGGTTCTATGATCCAAGCTGTAGCCGATGATGAAGAGCGTGGCGCTATCGGCATGCACTACACGAGTGTTCCAAATATTCTTAAGGTGTTAAATCCACTCTTCCTCGATGGCCTAAGAGAAAGCTTGCAAGAAGCCGAATATAACCCGCGTAAACTATTAAACCTACGAAAACGTATTTCAAAAATCCGAGTCTTTGACCCTGCATGTGGCTCGGGTAATTTTCTAGTTATCGCCTATAAGGAAATGCGAGCAATCGAATCAGAAATCAATAATAGACGAGATGATTCGCATCTCAGATCAGAGATACCCCTGAGTAATTTTAGAGGGATAGAACTGCGGGAATTCGCAACCGAAATAGCACGGTTGGCTCTCATCATTGCAGAGTATCAATGTGATGAAATGTATCGGGGACAAAAAGATGCCTTAGCTGATTTTCTTCCGCTCGATTCTAAAAACTGGATTGTTCATAATAATGCATTAAGGCTAGATTGGCTTAGTATTTGCCCGGCTACTGAGAAACATGTGAAACACGTTGCGGATGATTTATTCTATACGCCTCAAGATCAGGCGCCGATTGATTTTGAAAATGAAGGTGGAGAATATATATCTGTGGTAATCCACCTTATCTAGGTAGCACATGGCAGTCTAAGGAACAAAAAGCAGACCTTGAGAGCATATTCGGCAAGCTTACCAAAAGCTGGAAATCACTCGATTATGTTGCTGGTTGGTTTATGAAAGCTGCCGACTATAACTCCCGAACAAATGCAGTTTCGGCTTTTGTATCGACGAACTCAATTAATCAAGGCCAGCAAGTTCCCATACTATGGCCCTTGATTTTTGACACGGGGAATGAAATATCGTTTGCACACACATCATTCAAATGGGCGAATCTAGCCAGTCACAATGCTGGAGTTACTGTGGCCATTATTGGCACCTCAAATCGACCTGCGAAGTTTCGGAGCCTTTATTCAATTTCTGAAGAAGGAAATTCGATAGAAAAAAAGACAGCATTTATAAACGCGTATTTAGTTGCCGGTGTAAATGTGATAGTCAAGAAATCATCTAAGCCCATAAGCAAAATATCTGAAATGAAATTTGGTAACAAACCTGTTGATGGAGGGAATCTTCTTTTGTCTAAGGCTCATCTTTCGGAACTTGATCTTTCAGCGAACCAACTGAAACGCTTCATTCGTCGTATTTATGGTTCGGCAGAATTCATTCGGGGTTTACAACGTTTCTGTCTTTGGATAGAGGATCAGCACCTAGATGAGGCCATGACTATAGAGCCTATCCGAAAACGCATTAGCGCTGTGCGAGAAATGCGTCTTGCAAGTCCCGATAAAAGCGCTAATGCCATGGCTTCTCGCTCACATCAAATGCGTGAAATGAATATAGCAAAGGATTTTACGATTACAATTCCAAGAACTTCCTCTGAAAATAGACCATACCTTCCTACGGGTCTAATTGATAATCGAAGCACTGTAACCAGTGAGGCGTTTGCATTGTTTGATGCTCCTTTGTGGAATATGGCTCTAATAGCTTCTCGCATTCATCTTGTATGGATTGCAACTGTATGCGGAAAACTGAAAACAGATTTTCGCTATTCTAATACTATGGGCTGGAACACCTTTCCTGTTCCACAACTCACCGAAAAAAACAAAAAAGACTTAACGAAATCCGCTGAAGGTATTCTCCTTGCACGAGAGGTGCATTTCCCAGCGACCATAGCCGATCTTTATAATCCAGAAAAGATGCCTGAGAATCTACGGCAGGCGCATGAAAAGAATGATGAAACTCTAGAACGTATTTATATCGGTCGTCGATTCAATAATGATACCGAGCGTTTAGAAAAGCTCTTTGAGCTTTACACCAAAATGACTAAATCAATGAATGGCAAAGCCAGCACGGAGATACGCTCATCGTGAACAAAGAAATCAATATACCCTCAGTTTCAGTGAAGTATGCCGCGACAGGTAAATCAAAAAAGTCGAATGAACTTGGTATGCGGGAAATGCAAGAACGTGCGTATGAAAAACGTGGTGAGCAATACCTGTTAATTAAGTCACCGCCTGCTTCGGGTAAAAGCCGTGCACTGATGTTTATCGCCATTGACAAGACAACCAACCAAAGCATACAACAAGCCATAATCGTGGTGCCAGAAAAGTCTATTGGTAAAAGTTTTGATAGCACACCCTTAAGTGATTTCGGTTTCTGGTCTGACTGGGAAGTCAAACCTAAATGGAACCTATGCAATTCTCCGGGAGAAGATGGAGGCACAGTTAATTCAATAAAAGTATTTCTCGATAGCGGTGATACAAATTTAGTTTGCACTCACGCTACCTTTAGGTTTGCCGTGGCAAAATTTGGTATCGAAGTCTTTGATAACCGTTTAATTGCCATAGATGAATTTCACCATGTGAGTGCTAATCCAGACAATGTGTTGGGCAATCAATTGGCAGAGCTTCTAGTGCGTGACAAGGTGCATATTCTAGCAATGACGGGCTCATATTTTCGAGGCGATGCAGATGCTGTCATGAGTCCTGATGATGAAGCTAAATTTCAAACAGTGACTTATACCTACTACGAACAATTGAATGGTTATGAATACCTGAAAGAGTTGAATATTGGTTATTACTTTTATAATGGACCCTATGTCGACGATATATTGAAGGTTCTCGATCCAAATCAAAAAACAATTCTTCATATCCCAAATGTAAATTCTCGTGAAAGCACCAAAGATAAGATAAAGGAAGTTGAACATATTCTTGAAGAGCTGGGTGATTGGCAAGGTACTGATCCAGACACCGGATTTTATTTAATAGATTTGCCTGATGGAAGAAGATTAAAGGTTGCTGATCTGGTTGATGATGACCCTACTAAACGCTCTAAAGTCCAAACGGCGCTTCGATCACCGGAGATGGAAAGTGATCGAGACTATATTGATATAATTATTGCTCTCGGTATGGCCAAAGAAGGCTTCGACTGGATATGGTGCGAACATGCATTAACCGTAGGCTATCGAGCTAGTTTAACTGAAATTGTCCAAATTATTGGACGAGCGACTCGCGATGCTCCCGGTAAAGAGAGGACCCGCTTTACTAACTTAATTGCTGAACCTGACGCATCCCAAGAGGATGTAGCTGACGCTGTGAATGTCACTTTGAAGGCTATTGCTGCCAGTTTGCTCATGGAACAAGTCCTTACGCCTAGGTATGATTTCACTCCTAAAACAGCTACCAGCGGTCCACTAGACGGATTTAATTATGGTGATGGAGGATATGATCCAACTAAACAGAATGTCGGTGTTAATAATGAAACAGGTCAAATACAAATAGAAATTACAGGATTGGTGGAACCAAAAAGTGTTGAAGCGCAGCGTATCTGCAAAGAGGATATCAGTGAGCTTATTACTGCATTCACTCAGGACAAAAGAACGATAGAGCGGGGAATATTTGACGAAGAGCTTGTGCCGGAAGAAATTACGCAGGTAGCCATGGGTAAGATAGTTGCCGCAAAATACCCTCATCTTGAGGATGACGACAAAGAAGCGGTTCGGCAGCATGCAATCGCTGCAATAAATATGACCCAACAGGTTAAAAAGACGATAAATGAGCAAGGTAATTTGGCTGGGACAGACGATGATGAGGATGAACCTAGAGCGAATAGAGCTTTTGTGGACGGTGTAAAACAATTCGTTATAGACGTCACTAGCTTAGATGTTGATTTTATTGATCACATTAATCCCTTTGGTGAAGCTTACTCAATACTGGCAAAGTCTATGAGCGAGGAGAATCTCAGGAAATTCGGCAATATTATTGCGGGAAAAAGAGCGAAACTTACACTTGAAGAGTCAAGAGAGCTTGCTGTCAGGGCAAGTAAGTTTAAAAAAGAGAGGGGGCGCTTACCCGAGATCACATCGAATGATCCATGGGAAAAAAGAATTGCTGAAGGCATGTATGCCTTTGTCCAAATGAAAGCAGAGGCCGATCAAAATGGCTAAGTTTACTGAGGAAGATGACGAACTCATTGCTGAACTGGGTGTTGAGTACACAATCAAAAAGAAACCGGCTCTATCTGCAAAAGAAGAGAGAATTATTGCAGGCTTCGAAGAAATCCAAAGTTTTATTGATGAGCATGAACGTGAGCCCTCTTTTGAGCAAAGTAGGGATATATTCGAACGTCTCTATGCAACGCGGTTAGAGCAAATACGTAGGCAACCAGACTGTGTCGAGCTTTTAACTGAGCGAGATCACCAAGACCTACTCAATGAAAAATTTATAGATAGTATTAGCGACGAGGATGATCTAGATGATGACGCACTGCTAGACGGACTTGGGATAACGGGGGCAAGTGATGCTGACATTACTACGCTTCGTCACGTAAAGCCCCGTGCTGAAAAACAACCGTCAGAAGAAATTGGTCAACGAACTGTCTGTAAGGATTTCCATATTTTCAAGCCTTTGTTCGAGAAGATTCAGGCTGACATTAAAAGCGGGGTGAGAAAGGTTATTCCATATCGCAAAGATGGGAGTATTGAAAAAGGAAATCTCTTCATTCTGTCAGGGCAAAAAGCCTATGTGGCAGATGTGGGTGAACCGTTCACTGGTGCCGATGGAAGAAACGAACATAGACTTCGCGTGATTTTCGACAATGGAGTAGAGAGCAATCAGTTGATGCACTCATTACAAAAACGGTTGTGGGATGACGAGGCTGGGCGACGCATTACAGATACTAGTATGGGACCGTTGTTTGATGACCAACCTCAAGAAGACGACGTTGCTAGTGGCATTATCTATGTTTGCAGGAGCCAATCAGAAAACCCATTGATAAAAGAAAATCGAGTGAATATTCATAAAATTGGAGTCACCGGAAAAGATGCTAACCATCGATTATCCGGGGCTGAAGATGATCCTACATTTTTGTTTGCTAAGGCAGACTTGGTAGCAAGCTTTGAGCTGTTCAATATCAACAGAAATAAACTCGAAACATTGCTCCATCGGTTTTTTGCATCCGCTCGTTTAGAGATTGAAATACCAGATAGATTTGGCAAACCCTACCGTCCTCAAGAATGGTTTTGTGTACCTTTAGAGACAATTCAAGATGCTGTAGAAAAAATAAAGGATGGCTCTATCATCGACCACAAATTTAATATCAACACAGGGTTGCTTGAAAAAACTTGAAGAACTTAACAAAAAACAAAAAGATTCTCAGACTTAGGATAGGTTGAGCCCGTTCCGGGATTGACCGAATTATAGTGATTTCACGATAAAACAAATATCTAGCTAATAATCGGGACCAGAAAACCTAGACATTGTGTCTGAACCTTGGACATAGAAAGTTGACCCTCGACCAGTAAAAAAATCAACTTGATAAATCGGTTCTTGTTGCCAAAACTCAGAATTCACAGAAATCTTTATACCTCCTTCTGGGTAATCTTGACGTTCTGCTGTACCTCCGTACATGGTAAGTTCTTGTTTAGCCAAATATTTAAATGATTCATTATGCGTAAAAGCACCAGTATCGGTGTGCAATCTAGTAAGTAATTCGAGGACCTTTTGATTGGATTCAAAACCAATATGCAATTTAATTGTTTTACTTTCGCCAGAAGAAAGTGTAATCGGGAGAATTAAATCTGAGTCATCAGCATTACGGAAAGCGTTAGTCATGTGGGAGAACTTCATGCGCCCACCTTCTTGAATTTGAGTTACATTAAACCCAGTAATCGATAGTGTAATTTTGCTTACATTAGACAAAGTAAATAACCAAGGAACCTGCACCACGTTGGAATTTGCAATCGAATCAGGAACCAATATATAACCACCGGGGTTAGTACGCATCCAAATACTGAGTCGCTCCTGATCATCGTAACGTTGAATCAGAACTGGAATGATAATCGCTATGATAGCTGTCACCAAACCAGCAATAGCAAGCCAACGAGTAAACCAATCTACTTTTGACTTACCCCGATTAGTATCTTTACTCATGAGAATTCCTAATAAGGCCCATAATCTCTCTCAACCGTTACAGTAAAACTTCCGTCATCTTTAACACTAACCACAATTGAACCGTTGCTATCATCTGGATCAAGATCAGCAATAAATTCATCATCAACATTGCCAGCTAAATCACAACGATTACAACCTTCAGATGCAAACTTATTGGTCTGAAAAATAACAGGTGCTGGAATAGTATCTTGCATCCGCCTCAGAGCAGACTTCCTAGGATGGGCGTGACCTTTGTGATCACCATTAGAGATGATGATTACCTTCGGTTTTAAATCGTCTAGAAAGGCGCTTGAAGAACCATTGTCAGCCCCATGGTGGTTCGCTTGATAAACAGAAACATTCATCACCACATCTGCGCTAGATAGTTTGTTCTCTGTATGAAGTTCTAGATCACCACCATAGAAAGCCGAAAAACCTTTGTAAGATATAACCACAGCAACACTGTCATCATTTTCTTCTCCTGTCGGAGTATTTGATTCTCCTTCTATATGCCCGTTAGCAGCTACAACCTTTATAATTACATCGGTATCGAATGGTATTGTGTCACCAGCTTTCACAGCAGTAAGATCATCCTCAACAGCATTCAAATAATTATCAAATGTCTGTTTCCCCACAAGGTGGTTTCTATGTCCACGATCATAGGCTTTTCCTATTGTGATACCGCAATTAGCCAATTCATCAACACCCCCATAATGATCTTTGTGGTAGTGAGTCGTGATTAGAATATCAATTGTAGAAATACCAACCTTTTTAACAGCCTCGCAAATCTCATCACCGTAACCATTTTCACCAGTATCAATCATCAAAGATTTACCCGTGGGTCCAACAATTAAAGTGGAGTCGGATTGGTTCACGTCGAGATGGTAGAAGTTCAGATCAGCATTCACTGTGACTGAAAAGAAGACCAAAGACATCACTGAGCTGAGTTTTAGAATATTCATATCATCGTCCTTGAATGGGATATAAAGCTATAGTGCGACCTAGTACTACTTTATCTCACTTAGGAGGCGATTTCCTAAGGTTGCGAAGTAGCACCAAAGTTTGCTGTTTACGCTCTTGTAGAAGCTTTAGGCCTCCAATCTCAGCGTTTATGACCAACAAGTCCATGTTTAGCTGGTTGATGAGTTCTTCAATGTCGTATTCTATTAGACCGATGCAAATTTTCATCCTTGATTCTCATGTACTGCTTTGTATTTAATCTTACTGCTGAATGACTATTTAAATGTAGGTGATATCTCACATCGTTGTAGGAGATTACCTATAACCTAGCAAAGCATCATGCAATCGAACCATCGCTAAGGTGTCTAACTTGCAGTATGCCAAGAGATCATTTCTAACCTGATCAGTATCAACCACCTCACCAAGGGCCATTTTTGCAAACATTGTAATCGCCATATCACCGTCACCTATATCCAAGCCGTCATAGCTTAAGTCTGGTACTAATGCTGGGAGCACTTTCTTAATCGAGTAGCTGCCTTTAAATTTAGGATGGTATACGTGCTCTTTCAAAATTATCAGTAAATCTACCAGCCTTTCAATGATGGAGCTTAGTGCTTCCGCCAAATCCGGATACAATTCTGCCATTGCATTGATGCGAGTTTTTTCGAAAGAACTGTACACAAAGATAGCACCTTCATTTCCCAATGCATCTATCAGCTTTTCAGTTAATTCTCGTTGGCAATCTTTACTAGCATTGGCAAGATATTCACAATGTTGTAATTTGCCATCCGCACTGATCCGCGAATGCAGGCTAAATTGAGTAAGAATCTGCTGATGGCACCCGTGGTCTGCATAGAGTGGTAAAACGGTAGCGACAGTCTCAAAATCTAGGTAGTAACAAGGCCATGTGATTCCATCTAATTCTTCCTGCAAACCCAGACCTGTATAGATTTCATTGTTCAACATACAAATTTTTGCTCGTTCTTGAACATCACTAATTGCAATCTCATCTGGGAAGTATCGCAGGTCTACAATAATTGAAGCTGACAGTTTCTTAAGCTTTGTGTGATGTAAACTGGGAATGTCCAGTACGGTATATTCAATACCCATTCCTAGGCAGTCTTCATCGAAATAGGCACAGGACCGGCAAGATGAACTTAAACTATGTGCAGGTTGGTCATCTCGAAACAAGGCTGATACTAGCTCTTCTCTCATAACAACAAATCCAGCAATAATCTCTTTTACTTCAGATGTTTTATCCACTATCTCAAACAATTTGGTCGGATCATCGCCATACAGATAGTCCCTGTTCAAGAGCACCAGTGAAGATGTTGCAACCGTTAGGCCACACAATTCTACGACCATGGTCGTGTACGCTAAGTCTAGGATATATTCATTTATACTTTTGGAATCTGAAAAACTGGATTTAACTTCAAGTACATGCCAGCCATCACTCTCTCTGTTAAGTATGTCGGCTTTGGTTGCTAATTGATCAAACTTGAATGCAGCCTCAAAGAACGTGTTGGTATTTTGATCAGATATCAGCTTTTGGGTAATAGCTGTGACACTGAGTTCACCAGAAGGGTTAACTAAGATGCCATCAGGAAATAGAGACTGGGCGAGTACGCCAATGTGGGTGCCCTGCTCCATCCGGAAACGGTCTGCCTCAGTCGGAGGGGATGGTTCTTCTCGCAATTGAAACCAAGCCTTAGCCCCACAATCTATCGCAGTTAGCCAATCGTGTTTAGAGATAGTGGTTTTCATGAGACCTCCATAGCCCCATTATACACTAACTGCTCAATTCCCTTACCACGTAGGCATACACGGTTAATTTAGAAACCGAAAAGATGATGAATCGCTCAAAGATTCTTCTTATAAATCCTATTGAAATTACCAATTGTAATCGAGCATGATTCACAAACTGCAACTGTTTCAATAAAATCTAACCGTCTTTCACCACTCTCATATTTTGAGACGTAGCTTTGAGGCTTACAAATTAATTTAGATAATTGAACCTGAGTTAACCCTGCTTTTTTTCGTACTTCCCGAATGGCTGTCTGGAAGGCTTTTTGGTTGTTCCCCCACGTTTCGTTGGTCACTTAGAAATCTTTGAGTTACTTAGAATTATCCCAATTTAGAATATTCATGGTAATATCCCATTATGGGATATTGTGAGTATCGGATAGCTGACCAATATGCCACCAATTACATTTTTGAAATACAGTGAGTCGCTACTAATGAAAAGAATATTCACACTTCTAATCCTAATATTATTTGTTGAATCTGCTTCTGCTGGTTTATTTGACGATATTAAAAAAATATCTAAAACTGTTAAGAACATTACCAAACCGTCAGAGAAACAAATGGAGGAAGAACCAGCAGTAACAAATCCCACCTCCTCAGTGGAGGTAAAGCTATCTAAAGGAAAAACAAAAACAGCACAAAATGAAGAAACAGCAGAGCTTGCGGCCCTGCTTGAAGGAGAGGCAATTTGGACGCCCTCCACCGCAAGTGAAAAGGCTGTTGTCGAAAGATGTCCAATCCCAGATGCCCCCTATTCCATATTTGACAATCCCATGAAAACCAGCGAAGAGGTATACCAACTCCGCAAAGCTACATCAGCTTACAAAAAGAAATTGGATGCGGCTGTTAGATGTACTTACCAAAATTCGATTGTCAAAGCATCAAAAGTAGCAGGTGGAGGAGGCATAAACAGGGTTCGAGCAATCATCTCCGATCTTCGGTTAGATACAGACCACAAGTTTAGCAAAGCTGAAACTGCACTTAAGCATATTAAAAGAGAGGAAGCAGAAGAATACGCACAGACATGGCCTTTTTATGTGGCCGTCGTGTGTCTAAAACAAGGAAATAAGTTTCCAGTGAGCGATTGCTTCACTGGTGATGGATATCTCAAAGTGGTTAGGGAAAATGGAACAACAGAAATACTTAGTGAAACAAAGCTTAAGGGCTCAATCGCCTATATTGATTTAAAAGGATCAGAATTCATCGAAGCTAAATTAAGTACAAAAAGCCGGATACAGCAAGCAATACTTGATAATTATCTGACTAAAGATGCATCAAACCCAAGAAAATACAAAGGCATCAGAATAAAGAGAGCTGGATCGGTCGTCACTGTTACGCCTCAAATTGACCTTGGGCGAGGTTTCACAATCACATTAAGTTGCGTCGAAAGAGGCCAAGACTCACCTGTAAATCGTAAAAGGTGTTTCGGTTCACGTGGGGGTAGTTATGGGGATCAATCTGAGTTCAGTCTAGCATATTCCGCCGGGAATGCCGGTCGCCAAAACAGGCATGTTTCACCAGATGATATTGAGAGGTATGCAACGATTAGAAACCAATCTGTAGTCTTCACAGTGGGTGAAACTTTTCGCGGTCTATATGTAAAAAAACAATCAAGCAGGACAAGTAAAAACGATGATGTAGAGCTTCTGATGATTGTCACCGATTCAAACGGTAAGCTACTGAAATCTGAAAGAACAGACAGACTGACATTTGATGTAGGTGGACTATTTTCAAAATAGGTACGTAGGAATGAACTGCTACGATTTTACTGCTGGATGCTATTTGGATATGGGTGATGGGCTAAATTGATGCAGGCTCAAAAATGCCAAGTTTTTATGTGCTTAACTATCCAAGCACTCCATTAACTGGTTTCGTCACCTCATACTACTAGATACATACATCCTGAGGCACCCATATATAGCCTGTGTCGGCATCACCAAAAACCTGACCGCCAGCATTAATGGAGTACAATCCAGCGACATACAAACAAACAATAGCATCCAATGCATCTTCGTTAGACTTTAGTTTCTGACCTACAAGCGATTCAATATAAGTCGAACTAAGATAACTCATCACATCATCATTGATCTTTAATGGTAGGACCTTACTGGTTCTCAGATTCAATATTAACTTTGCCAACTTCTTCTGACCCGCCTTCTTATCAGCAACCTTACCTTTCTTATATTTCAATCGCTCAGGAAGATTGAACATCTCTATGATCGCAGGGTGCGGGTAACATTCTATTTGCCAGCGATCACCTTCCAGATGGTTAAACCCCTTTGCCAAGAGTTTCAAAGACAGGTAAACACTTTTAGCATCCGGGTATAAGTTCTTATTCGAGGTATGACAAGAGGCATGACGTGATCCGTACTTTTTACCAATGCCTCGTTCACATGGACGTTGTCCATTTTCATTACTGATAATTAGCGGAGCATCAATAGCAATACCTTGGAGCCCGACAACATTTGTTAGCTGATTGAGTACATCGTCTATACCATATATGGCTGGCTCTACCTTGGTAGCTGTGAGTACAAAATCGCTGAGAGCACCATGAGCAATTGCAGAGGGGTTTTTCTCACTTTGCCAAGCTAGATCAACCCCAACCAGCAAGACTTCTCTAGAGCGACGGCGGATACTCATATGACCTCCTTTATTAACGACAACTCCATATGCTTGCTAAGCCAACGCCCTAGCGCATTCTAACTAAGGCCAAGATTCTTCGCTGCTAAAAGCTGAACTTTTTTCTAGCTATATCCGATTGTCTAGCACGACAATATTAGCTTAACTGAGACGCTTGCTAGTCAAGGAGCGGGTGAGTTGCAATGTTGGCTTACATGTTATGTTTTTTATCTGATTCATTGCAGACAAACCAATTCAAATTGCACAGCTCGTCATGAATGGCCTTAACTAGTTCTCTGTGACGCTTGTCTCTACTCGTAAATGCGTGGGGATTAATCATTGACAATAAAAGTGGCCACTCACCTGTTTCTTTTTTCACCAGCCATGCGATTTCTGCTTCAAGCGCCTCGCGTTGGACCGCAGGGTTGAATAAGTTAGTCCCATCCAAATCATCGAAGATTATGCAGTCCAATGTTTTGCCCCGAAGCCATTCCTTCGCTGTCCAAGGCGAACGTATGTAGGGCTCTTTTCATTAGTCGGCCAACGGTATATTAGTGATAATTCAACAAATGCACAGAGGCGAAACCTCGCTCTCGTATTGCTGGCTTTATTACGTCTTTCATTTCGAACATTCATCGAACGTCTTGAACCTTATCATTACCTCTCTGCCATGAAAAAGCGAGAACTGATATAGTCGGATTAGTTTGTCTTCATATGAAGCTCAAAGACATTGATATCTAAATAAT
The DNA here is from genome assembly GCA_016763855.1 of Pseudomonadales bacterium. Taxonomy (GTDB): domain Bacteria; phylum Pseudomonadota; class Gammaproteobacteria; order Pseudomonadales; family Azotimanducaceae; genus JAHRVQ01. The sequence goes on along the minus strand of JAESSY010000048.1, from coordinate 24,752 downwards.
TACCGACATTTTAAAGAGCATAAAAATCATGCAAATCCCAAAACATGAGGATATAAGAATTCCAGTACTAAACCTCCTCACCGAGGTGGAGACTCTGAAGCTAAAAGAATTTGAACAACCATTAGCCTACAAGATGAATCTCGGTGAAGAGGAGATGGCAGAGGAATATGATTCAGGGAATGGAAGAATTTTCTATGACCGTATCTCATGGGCACTGAGCTACATGAATATGGCGGGACTGGTCCAGAAACCTAAGCGTGGCACCTATCAAATCACTGATTTAGGTAGAGAATACCTTTCAAATCCTGAAAATATCCACACATTCATTACCGAACAGGTAGCGAAGCGTGAACCACAAAAACGATCAAATCCTGAGGAACTTCACACACCCATTACTGGCCGCACACCACAAGAAGAATTATACGAATCCTCTTCACGGATTCGAACATCAGTATACAGTGAAATTATTGATGTAATTCTTAGCAAGACACCTCGCGAGTTTGAAGAACTGGTCGTCCTGTTACTTCAACATATGGGATACGGCGGCACAGTTAAGGCCGCTGGGGAAGTTACAAAATATTCCAATGACGGGGGTATTGATGGAATAATTAAAGAAGACGTACTGGGTCTAGGCCGAATTCATATCCAAGCCAAACGCTATGCTCGTGGCAACACCGTTGGGCGTGAAGAAGTCCAGAAATTTGTAGGGGCGTTAGCAGTTGCTCAATCGAACAAAGGGGTTTTCATCACAACATCATTCTATTCAAGAGGTGCAATCGAGTACGCAGACAATCTCAATGGTACAACAACCGTCGTATTAATAGATGGGGATAAGTTAGCCGAGTACATTTACGAATATGGGCTGGGCATGCAGGTAGAAGAAGTTGTTGAGATCGAAAAACTAGACAGTGATTTCTGGGATGAGATGGATGATGATACTTCATCATCATCACAGACTGAAGATGCCTAAAACTCATCCTCAATCATCTCGATGATCTCAACAATAATTTTGGATGTTTTACCAAAAATAATTGCAGTGCCCTTCTTTCCCTGTTCAACATCAAAACCTTTACTTTCAAGAAATTTACTCAGTTCCATGTAAATATTTTTGCTTCTACCAATGCTCAGATTATGGTTACCCGATTTTCTAGCCGCAACATAGTAGGTCAGCTCTTGCTTGGCTCCAAAAAATGTAGGCCCTGCTTTTCTGGAACTAGAACGTAATGAATTGTTAAATAGGCCAATCATTTCTCCTAGAAGGATATGTTCAGATTGCTCTCTTGCTTTGTCTTCTTTCTGCATAATGCTCTTGGTATAGACGTCATCGCTTTCTTTGATCTGAATTTCCTTGGCACCTATTAATTCCATAATTGGATGCATCCGAGTCACTAGAGAATCTTCTTTATCGTAGAACCACTCCCCTTCCACCCGACTATCTTCCAGTAGCAGATGTAAGGCGTCTTCAAGTTTTTTTGCATCCCTGTATTCCCAAGCAGCGACGCACTGAGCCTTGATGGGAGATTTTGTATTACTGATTTGTTGTAGTCGAGAATCTAATGTAGCGTTCCCTGCACCTGTGATACCTACCTTCTTGTAGGGAATATCAATATGGCCACCAATATCAATGTGACGCATTACATATATGATTGATTGTTTTGTTTTCATACTATTGGCCTCTATGGGCTTTGGTTTATCAGCCGTATTAACTTTTTCATTGATCAGCCTTACTAGCTCTGTAATATAGTCGATCTCATCTTGAGATTCTCCAATTACCTATCTCCACCTTTTTCAATCTAGCTCTGTGAAGGAACGGCTGAACGAATTAGCAACATAGCTTTCAATATCGTCAATTGTGTCGCTACTGCCTAACTTACGTTTATCTGCCAGTATAATTGTTTGTCTTAGCGCGGCATTTTCTTCTGATCTATCTGTTTCATTAATCAACAAGCCATTATCAAAAGACAGCTCCACGACATGCTCATATTTGTATGAAGCGTGGAACCCCATATGGTCATATAGATCACGAATGAAACCGTTCCCTAATAGGAGCTTCCCTGAATAGGCCAAAGGATAACTCAGGCCACGATAATGACTTGTAAAGAAATCAAATTCTGTATTTGGCCCAGTTGGGCTTATACCGTTGATTTCAGGGCCAATAATTTGTTGCTCGTCATTAGCCCATATCGTCACGCTCAAGCCATCTAAAACCAGACTATTATTTGCTATGGCATATTCAGCTACGTAGCCTCTCCAGCATCCAGTGGAAACTGGAGTGGGCTGTATTCCCAGCGATGCAATATCTAAAGGCTCATCGTTATTGAAGCCAACTATAGAATATTCAACATTATGGTATACAAACTTGTCATTTTTTTGTGCGGTCACTAGATAACACTCCTTAAATATTCGCGATTCGAAAGATGACTGGGCGCTTGTCCTATCATCAATGCTTACTTGTATTTATGGTTTGTCTGCAATTCCCTTTGTAAAGGTTATTTTCCACCGCCTCGACTGACTAAGGTGAACCGCTCTTGTTTTAAACATTGCAAACAACAATGGCTCACGCACCTTTCGATGGATTGTATCTCCACTACCAAGACCATCTGCACCAACTCATGTTCTCTGAAGAATCTTTGAGTACGCCTCATACGACTTATTATTTTCCTCTTGTAGCAGTTTCTTGTTTCTGTCCATTGAGGTTGAGTCGAGCATACTGTCACACTTTTTTTGATACTCCCGTTCCCATCGTCTCTTTCTGAAATCTGCTATCTTCCCATTGCAAAAATCTTTATTATCAAAATTCATATTTATCTCCGTTAGATTATTATTATGTTTGCCTCACAGATATCTATGCGATTAGAAATGAAGCGTCCCGACCAAAGTAATAATCATGATGGAATAGGATATTTTCTAAACGAGATTATCGTTCATATGAACCGGCACTAGGATCAACAGAGAAGCCTTCTAAGCCGCTTAATTAAAAGCAAACCTACATGGCAAATATCCCCATAAAAACCCTCACCAGTACTCAGACAAACAGCATGGGGATATTGTCAAACGTTCGGTCATTAATCGCAGGCTATGGAAGATACCGGATGACAACTTGCTCCCATAAATAAATTACATAATTCATAATTACACTGTAATACTGGGCCATTCTGATTATTAGACCGCCATGAAAATGTTAGTTGCTTGAAAGACGTGTTCACCTAATAATCAAACTTTTTTCATGTAACCGTCATTCTTAAAGAGTTTCCGTGACTGGTAACAACCACTCTCCCAAATAAAATCATTCCTAATTTATTTTGTTTTCCATAAATATTCAAAACAACAAACACAAGGTGAATAAAATGAATCAGGAAATATCAGCCACAACAATTGAACTTGCAGGCGAACTGCTTAAAGGTGATTTTGATGTAGAGCAAATCAATCGGATTCTGGTGGAAGTTACACAAAATTTCGAGAACAGTGCCGATTACATATCCAAAGTCATTACACAGAGAATCGAGAAGTAACTGGTGGCATACTGACGATTATGATTGTCCGTAAGTGGGAATGGATGGATGGGAATACAACCACCTTTCAAAACTGTAAATAAGCACACAATCCTGCTGATTACTTGATTAATAAATCTTCCAGCATATTGCCCTTCTTCTTCAAATATTTGATTATTAGATTTGGTTTTCTACCAGACCCGGACCACATTTTCAGCTTTCCGTTTTTATCCAATATTTCATATTTAAACGGCTGCCTGTTCCGTTTGGTTGAACGTGGTTTATTATCAGTTCCATCCAAATCTGAGATATTTATACCGGCATCAGCCATTGCTTGTTGAATTTGTTTTACTTGTTTCAATTTTTCAGCTTGCTCCGCCTTCAATTGCTTTTCTTCAACTTTCCTATCTGCGATGAATCTCTGTATCTGGAGCACAAGGTTTTCAAGTTCATCAACGGACAATTCCTTGCTGGCCTTACGAAGTGATCTGATTCTTCTTAGAAGATTGGTATCTGTCATTGGGATTACCTGATTAATTGATATATCTGCTTATTCTTCAGTATTTATCAATCTAATACAATAATCACTAATTAACCATATGCCCAAGAAGCATTCAGGAGCCTTGTAACAGAATTTTTTTGATATTGACGTCATTCATCATATTGAGAGATAAAAGCCCTCAAATGGCTCCAGATTAAGCCCAGCGTTCGATTATGGTTATATATTGAAGTGAAAGAGCTAACCGGACAACTTATTATTCAGTTTTCTTATCCAATACCTCATCCGATCGCCCCTATTAGCTAATATACAAGCCACCCCACTGATCCAGATCAGCTTCAGGCTTCATACAAGCCAATCTGAGCCGATTTATAATTATTCTAATACCAATACTCGTGTTTGGAAAATTCGACCTGCTACGACCCTCCTAATTGATTCAATGAAATACTCCACAGATATGGTTGATGAACGAACAGAGAACTTCTACTTTGAATTCAAGTAACAATTACCAAATACTTACAACCAGAACTGAAGATATCAACTATGAATTCCCCATCCACAATTGATTAATAGATCACTGATGATTCTGGTTGGTTACATTCACGTATTGATATTAACCTTCAAATTAGCTGACAGCTATCTGAATAATTTGGACGTACCGGATTGATTCGAATTGATCTAAGGCACACATGAATAACTCAAACCAAATGCTTAAATATCTACAAATCCAACTTATGAGTTGAATGTTGGTGTGAAAGTAATTCCATTGAAATATTGTCATCTTCCCAGATTGCTATATATTTAGTTTCTTGCTTATGCCCATTTAATAAATAATTCTTTAATGAAATATTAAACTGACAATGTATTTCTATTAATCAAATGGCAGCTCATTTATGCACTCATATCAATTCAGTTAACTAGAATACATTTTCACGGTAACCGGATGTATTAATCCATAAATTATCAAGCTAACAAAGACATCGGTAGTTAAAAGCATATTGACAATATATTTGCATAGACAATTAACTATTAAAAATTTACATATTAATACAATTATTACTATTCAACAGAATACTATAATGGGATGGTAAATATATATTGTTGATAATATAGGCCAGAACAACCACCCTAGAACCACCAAATCACTACATATATGGACTCTAACAGTATCAGTCAAGGGTCGATAAATGAGGCAGTCACTCCATTTTCAGGCCAATAAGATTACTTTATTAGGCCAAAGAACTTCCTCATTTAGGATCGGAATTTTCTATAAATGCATTTATGATTTCTGACTAATCCACTATACATTACAAAGATTTTTAGGGCTTATTTTAGTAATTACGATGCCATAAAGTTCTCAGCAAATGGATATTAATCCACGTTGCTGTCTTAAAGAATACCATATCGACTAAAGTCGATAAAATGCATAGCGAGGAACAAAGGATTCATACTCTGTCATTGATAATAGCTAGATTTTGAAATTCAACTGAAAGTCTATTTCGCTTCGGCTTTCCTTTTACGTTAATTTTACAGATAGGGACAACATTATTCTTGCCATTATCTTTCCCCCACTTTCTCCATTCGTCAGTGGCCTTCTGATCCTCATACGATAAAGTTGTCATTATCCATTTTTGGCCAAGCCTATTCTTCTTGTGATGCTCACCCTTCCTTTCAATGAGAAAACCATGATCTACCAATTCATCATATATACGGGGAATTGAATCTGCTCTGGTCTTTAACAGGTTTGCAGCATCCTTCTGAGATATACATATATCACCATTTTTAGTGTAATGATTTTCTACCCTAGCAAGCTCTAATAACAGGCATCTAGCATTACAACTCAACCCCCCATAAGCAGGCGAGTTTAGAATTTCGTCATAAAGCGATACAAAAGCTCCTTTTCTAAAATATTGCTTCATGCTTACCCCACGTTGGATTCATCTGTAGCATCTTGTCTAACTGTTTTCTTTCGGGTGGGAATTTCAAAAACTGGCGACCCGAGTTTCCACTGCTTCCAATCATCCGCAGGCTCACGTCTCTTACCCTCTGGAAGTATTGTTAATGCCCATTTACGGGCTTGTCTCTGCTGCCAGAATTCACCCTTCCGAAGAATGATAAAACCGTGCTCTGTTAGCTGATAAAATGCTTTAGCAGCAGTGTCTCTGTGTATGTTTAGACGGGCTGCCGCATTGGCAGTTGAGATAGACAGGCGACCATTTCTTTCTAAAGGGAAACACACTCTAACGAACTCAACTAATAAACACCTAGAAACACAATCAAGGTCACGATATGCATTTGAACTTAATATTTCTTCATGAAAAGCAAAATATCTACCCTCTCTCGCATATTTTTTCTTAGCCATGCTTCAATAACCCCCGAACTTTTATTAACCGTCCCTCTCTTATCTGGTGGACTACTTTATCTGGCGTCACTTCTGCAACTACCCTTGCATATTTTTCTTCGGCCCGAACAGCATGGATTCTTGTCGAGATATCAGATTCAATTTCCAACGCCCATGCAATGCAGTGAGCGTAACCAGACGTGAACACTTTCTTCCGATTTGTTGCAATATACGTTCTCATAATATTTCTCCACCTATCCAAATTCTAATCAGGCTTAGAAGGTCATCATTTTTCACCAGATATAGTTTATATATTGGAGTTCGTATACCTTGAAGCACTGTAAGGTCGAAATAGGCGGGAATATGCCGGTCATTTTGTCGATTAAGACTATTCATCACAACAACCTCTCTAGTTTTCTACCAAAGAGTCTGTAAATACCGCTTAAACTTTCGTTACGAGGTTGGCCAGATATGAGTGCTAGGTTGTGATATGCCAATGCCTCGCTACCACCTAGATCAATCGTCAATGACGCACTACAATCTATCGGGTTGAATACAGGAACCGCTAAACCGTTTAACCCAATACCTTTTGATGAAGCCATGAATACGTCAACCAACTCGTCCAAGGTATACTGCTTAAGCCCTGATGCAATCCGAAATGTTATATGGGCGTAAAATTGTTGGTGATATTCAACGGTGACATAACCCAACAAAACGGATGCCTTATTGGATAATGGATTGATATCTGGATTAACAACTTTTTCCATTAGGTTGTTGTTCATGGCTTTTAGCAGTCGTTTCAGGTATATCTGAAATTCTTGAGGGTCCAGAACTGAAGGATTGGCTCCTACTGTTATGTAGAAATCATATGGACCCAAAGCCTCTAGATTTAGGATCATTGCCTTCTGCGTTTGCCTAGACTTCAGGTCATGGGCGATTAGACGTGCTTGTGCTGGGATAGGGGTAGGATTAGCACGATGATTACATTCACCTTCGGAATCGACTATTGCCACTAACGGTTTACGTGGACGTTGAGTGGCTTTATCGCCTACATGGGATAGGCTGCAATTAGCGTTAGAGCGTAAATTTAAGTTTGCATGTTTCATTTGATGATCCTCACCTGTTAGATTTAGATGCGGATTATCTCGTTAACTTGCACTTACTAAATGTAATTACAAAAGCCCAGAAGTAATTACATCAGCGAATCGGCTCCTTATTTGGCCTGTTTTTGTTCAGCAAGCAATCTAAGCCCTTCACCAATTTTCTTATTGTTACTATCAAATCTCACCCCTAATTTGTCCGTTATATTCATTGCGTCTAATTTCTGATCGACCGCCGTAGCTACTTGGTTAGCATTAACTTTGCCATTAACCATAAATATTGACCTCTTCGCTTCCAAGTTTAGGTCCATTACCATTGTGGCCAGTACCCCTATCAGTTTTAACAAGTTATTACGTTCAGTAGTTCCCAGCGGCTTAACCTCTACGTCATTTTCCCTCATGAATCGGTCTCGCTCTTCTTGAGATATTACGAAGGTATTAGGTTCAATATTCAAAATCTTTCGTCGATAGTCTGGCTCCTCTGAGAACCGATCAAAATTTTCATCAACCACACATAGAATTCTAATTTTCTCACCCGAGAGATTTTCAAACTCATCAGTTATAAAGCGGTTTTGTACCTGTTCAATACTATCTGATGGATTGGAGCCCTGTGCAGCTCCTTGACCATCCTCTATTATTTTCAAATACAAAAATTTTGGAAGATCAGCTAGGAGGTCTGTCTGAACGCTATTAGGGTTTGGAGTCCCCATTGAAGCTTGTGACAAGTCGATGCCTTCCCGATTCTGGATAGGAAAACTAAGTCCTGTAGCATCTATGAAGAGTTCTAAAAGGCTATCCCTGCCATACCATGCCCTCGATGAAATAGAATCATCCAAATCTGTTATTTCAGGAACTTCATTGCTGATCACCGCCAACCTCAATAGCCGCTCTACGTATATAAGGTCTTCAATTTCCTTAACCGATACCTTCCACTGAGCCGCAATTTCTTCAATTGTGAAATAATCTTGTTGAATTCGAATTGCCATAGTGTTTCCTTCTCTTTTGTTTTTGAGCGTACTAACCAGACCAAGTCTGGAGAGCAAAACATCACTGATAACCTATGTATTTACGTTTGGATAAATGTAATTACGCCTCAAATTCTCTCATTCTAGATACCATTGGTATTGATTCAAATGGAGAGTTTCAAAATGAGGGCGATACATAAATATGCCAACACAGTCGATAAAGGTACCGAACCTTCTTGTCAGATAGCACAAGCCAAAAATAATTCTGTACCAACACCACAGGCATGGGCCACCATAACCAAGAACACTATTACATTTTTGGTTATTAGTGAACTACAAGACCGGGCGGAGAAGAGCGTCCAATACATAGAATGCTGTACAGCTAAAGGGTTCACCCTAAAAAACTGGTCTCACACCAATCCGTCTGCCTCTCCAAAATTGACAGTAGAAAGTAGGGTAAGGCGAGTAGATTACGCTGTAAGTACTGGGATGGATTATAGCGACTTACTCCACTCAGAGCCCTCCGATTATCCAGAATTGGCATTTAACCTTTATACCCATGCAATGCGTGATGCTGACTTGCGACAGCAGTTTTCTCAAGCATGTTGGGCAATCTGAGATAACCGTGAACACTATCCCCATAAGCCAAAGTTCTGTGCTACTCAATGTTGCAAGAAGCTTCAATGGGAAGATGGTGGCTGCAATATGAAATTCTGTACGCCAACCCAAATTAAGAAATTAACAGGCACCAAAGTTCCTGCTGAACAAGTTGTCGCTCTTCGTCAGAGGGGATTAAACCCATTCATCTGCCCCCATACTGGAACACCTATTATTGACGAGAGTGTTATTCTCGCGAGTATGATGGGCAAATCGGATGACTTGCCACATGAATTCGAATTTAACGAGGAGGCTTTTAACTAATGCCACGAAAACGTAGAACAGATTTAGGTTTGCCACCTAGAGTCTATAGAAAAGACTCTGGCGCTTACTCATACCACCCACCCTCAGGAGGGAGCCAAAAAATCGCTGGCAAGAAAGCCACAATGTCGGAAGTATGGGACGCCTACAACCACTTGGTGAAGTCTGCCAATTTTACTTCGCTAGAGTATTTTGCAGAACAATATTACAGGTCAAATAACTTTCAAACATTAAGTCCTCGTACTCAATCAGATTATAGAGAATGTGGACAACGGCCTATAAAAGCATTTGAAGGATTTAATTGTCACAGGATGGAACCAGCACATATCACAGCCTACCTAAAGAGACGCTTTGAAAAAGCAAAGCGTCGGACAAATCTAGAACTCACTTGGTTCAAGAATGTATTCGGCAATGCCTGCGGGGCAGGACTCTACAACAAACGTAATCCTACAGTCGATATAAAGCCTTTCCGTATTTCCAAGGAACAAAAAGCAATAAATAAAGCTAAGAAACGCTACGTTTCAGATGAAGACTACGATGCAATGTACGAGGTATTACCACTGGTTGGGAGGATAGCAATGGAAATAGCTTATTGTACTGGTATTCGCCCCGGCGACGTCCTTAGCTTAAGAACACAAAACATTAAAACTGATGTATTACAGATAGAAGAAAATAAAACAGGGCAAGAATACAACAAAGAGATATCACCAAGACTAAAGCGGGCTTTAGATGCAAGCAAGGATATTCCCGGTCAGCGGTTTGGTGGTTGGATCATCCGTAATCGCCACGGCAATCGTTACACCGACAAAGGTTGGCAAGCAATTTGGAAGAGATGGAAAAAGAAACTATCGAAACATCAACAATTTACTTTTTCTGAGCTTAGGCACAAAGCGATTACTGATGCAAAGAATGACAAGCAAAAATTCTCCATGCACAAAGATGCCAGAATGTTGAGCGTCTATGACCACGAAAAACCAACCAGCCCAACGCATAGCTAAAACCCCAAAGGAAGGCCGTACAGCAAATTATAAAAACTACTGTATATTACCTTTATATTACCTTTTAGAGATTTTGCAAGGATCACTAACGCTACAGGCCTTTAGAAATGGGGTGGACGAAGGGGCTTGAACCCTCGACCGCCGGAATCACAATCCGGAGCTCTACCAACTGAGCTACGCCCACCATTTCTCAAACAGCGAATGCCATTTTACCAAAATTCAAATGTGAATGTGGTACGCCCGACAGGAATCGAACCTGTAACCCTCGGCTTAGAAGGCCGATGCTCTATCCGATTGAGCTACGGGCGCAAAACCTTTTCTTCAACTTGAAAAATTGGTCGGGGTAGAGAGATTCGAACTCCCGACATCCTGCTCCCAAAGCAGGCGCGCTACCAGACTGCGCTATACCCCGTAAAAGATTGTTGCCAGCGGTGTATGATACACCGGATAATATGCAACGCCTCAAAGAGATTGGCACTGAAACCCTCATTAATCACGATTGCGATTACCTTGGTTCCTTCGCCTCTACTTTGAGAGGAGCGCATTCTACTTAACCATACCCTGAGCCGTCAAACGCTGATTCAAGATATTTTTATTGAATAGGGGGAAAATTGCCCTTGGGGCTGAATTTAGGGCGAAAATTCATGTCGACACTGTTTATTTCAGACCTTCATCTTGACGATTCAAGACCTGACTTGAGCGAAGCATTCACTCAATTTCTAGAAACAACTACCGCAAAAGGCGCCGATGCACTTTATATTTTAGGTGACTTTTTTGAGGTTTGGTTGGGGGATGATGACCACACGCCCTTCAATCAGAAAATTATCGATGTACTTTCTAGCTACCCTGCCCCGCTGTTTATTATGCATGGCAATCGAGACTTTCTTTTGGGAGAGGCTTTCTGTAGTGCAATCGGCGCTACGCTCCTATCAGATCCCACTGTTATCAATCTCGACGGAGAAAATGTCTTATTGATGCATGGAGACAGTCTGTGCACCCAGGATCTTGAATATATGCATGTCCGCAACATGTTAAGGAGTGAGGCATTTCAGAAGGACTTTTTGTCCAAGGGCCTTGATGAAAGAAATGCATTCGCAAATGCTGCCAGAAACCAAAGTAAGGAACACACTCGAGAATCTGCGGATGACATTATGGATGTCACGCTCGCAGAGGTTGAAATCATAATGAAAGCGCATCAGGTTCAGACATTAATTCACGGACATACTCATCGTCCCGCAGTTCATAATCTTAGTCTTGACGGCAAGCCTTCGAAGAGAATCGTTTTGGGGGATTGGGATACGCATGGCTGGTTTCTCGAAAGCTCAGAAAATGGTCTGGAGCTTCGTTCCTTCTCGATATAAATATTCCCAATCTAAGCAATCTTAGATCTAGTTCTTTTACGACGGTAGCACTCTCCCTACTAAAGGAGGCACACCACTGTGAAATCTGAATTCTGAATCATCCGAAAGAATCAGCTCAGCTTCAACTTCACCAAATAATGTAACCCGTTCACCGATGTCTTCTTCTGAATAAAGTTGAGCCAACTTAAGGTAATCTGAAAAGTGCCTGGATTCAGATTTAAGTAAAGACAGATAGAAGTCTCGTAATTTCTCATCTAACAACGGTGCTATTTTCGCGAACCGTTCACAAGAGCGTGCCTCGATGTAAGCACCGATAATCAACTTATCTATCAAAGCAGCCGGTTCATAGGTTCTCACATGTTTGATGAGCCCCTTAGCGTATCGAGACGGAGATATTGTTGCGTAACGCACGCCTCTATCTTTCATTATTTTGAGTACTTGCTCGAAGTGTCGTAGCTCTTCTCTCGCAAGTTTCGACATTTTCATTAAGAGCGCATCTTTTTCTGTATATCGATAAATCAAACTCAACGCTGTACTTGCTGCTTTCTTTTCACAATTGCAGTGGTCGATTAACATAATATCTTGATTCGCCAACGCACTTTGCAGCCACGCTTCCGGTGTTTCACACTGCAAAAATGCAAGGATTGGCGCTAATAAATTTTCTTTCATATACACTTTTCTCATTTCATGGGGCTCTTATCCAAAGTTGAATCAGAATAATTATTCATTTTATGAACCCGCTTAGACTACACTCTTTATGCGAACTTGTTTTACACCAAATTGCTGTAGCGGCTTAACTTTCTCCTTGGGCTCTGGTATACTAAGGCCCCGTTTTCAAAGGGTCTAAAGAACTAAAGGGCTCCTTCTAGCGATGGGACTTGTATCAATTAATCGCTACGTATTATCGCCACTTACTCAATATAACTGACCTAATTTCGAATTATTTTAGAGGATAAACTCGTGCTAGTAGAATATCGACAACACGTCGCTGAACGCGCTGAACTTGGAATTGACCCCTTACCACTATCCGCAGAGCAGGTTAATAGCTTAGTCGAGTTATTGAAAGCGCCACCTGCAGGTGAAGAGACATTTATTGTAGATTTACTCAGCAATCGAGTACCGGCAGGTGTAGACGATGCCGCTTATGTTAAAGCAGCCTTCCTCTCAAGTATCGCAAAAGGAGAAGCACAGTCTCCGATTGTAAATAAAAAACTCGCAACAAAATTACTTGGCACTATGTTGGGCGGGTACAACATCACGACACTTATCGAGTTACTCGACGACAGTGATGTGGCTTCAGTTGCAGCTGAATCCCTTTCAAAAACATTATTGATGTTTGATGCTTTCCACGATGTTGTTGAAAAATCGAAATCCAATGAGCATGCCATGTCCGTTCTTCAGTCTTGGGCTGATGCTGAATGGTTTACTTCTAAACCCAAGGTAGCCGAAGAAATTAAACTGACCGTTTTTAAAGTAGACGGCGAAACCAATACCGACGATCTCTCCCCCGCTGGAGATGCATGGAGTCGCCCTGATATTCCTTTACATGCGCTGGCGATGTTAATCAAAACAATGGATAAACCATTACAAACCATCGATCAACTCAAAAACAACGGTAACCCGGTAGCTTACATTGGCGACATAGTCGGAACTGGATCTTCAAGAAAGTCAGCGACCAATTCTGTTCTCTGGCATATGGGCGATGACATTCCTCATATTCCAAATAAGCGCGGTGGCGGCGTTGTTCTGGGCGGCAAGATCGCACCCATCTTTTTCAATACGATGGAAGACGCTGGGGCATTACCCATCGAATGTGACGTGAGCAAAATGAAAATGGGGGATGTCGTTATCGTTTATCCCTATGAAGGCAAGATCACTGATGAGTCGGGCAAAGAAATTTCTACTTTTGAACTATCCACACAGGTTCTACTGGATGAAGTTCAAGCTGGAGGACGAATACCCCTCATTATAGGACGGGGTCTCACGGGTCGAGCAAGAGAAGCATTGGGTTTAGCACCCAGTGAAGCTTTCAGAACACCCTCTCCTGCCGCAGATTCAGACAAAGGTTTTACCCTTGCCCAGAAAATTGTCGGCAAAGCCTGTGGCGTTGACGGTATCAGGCCTGGAACATACTGCGAGCCCAAGATGACAACTGTTGGATCTCAGGATACGACAGGGCCTATGACACGGGATGAACTGAGGGAACTCGCATGTTTAGGCTTTTCAGCAGATCTAGTCATGCAATCATTTTGTCACACTGCCGCTTATCCAAAGCCTGTAGATATTGATACGCAACATACGCTACCTGACTTTATTCAAACCCGTGGCGGTGTTGCCCTTCGTCCAGGGGATGGCATTATCCATTCTTGGTTAAACCGAATGTTACTGCCCGATACCGTGGGTACCGGTGGTGATTCACATACTCGCTTTCCGATGGGGATTAGTTTCCCCGCGGGTTCGGGTTTGGTTGCATTTGCCTCTGCTATTGGCGTGATGCCTCTGGATATGCCCGAATCTGTTTTGGTTCGATTTAAGGGAGAAATGCAGCCTGGTATTACCCTCAGAGATTTAGTTAACGCCATCCCATTAGCGGCGATAAAAAGAGGATTACTAACAGTAGAAAAAGCAGGCAAGAAAAACATCTTCAGCGGTCGAATTCTTGAAATCGAGGGCTTACCCGATCTTAAGGTTGAACAAGCATTTGAAATTAGCGATGCTTCCGCAGAACGCTCTGCCGGTGGTTGCACCATTCGTCTCGGTAAAGAATCCATATCAGAATATATGAGATCGAACGTCACATTACTGAAATGGATGATCGGTGAGGGATATGGAGATGCACGCACCATTGGGCGCCGTGTCACCGCTATGGAAGAGTGGTTAGCAAATCCTGTATTGATGGAACCTGACGCAAATGCAGAGTATGCAGAAATTATCGAAATAGATCTTAACGAAATAAAAGAGCCTATATTGGCCTGCCCTAACGATCCAGATGATGTAAAAGAGTTATCGGAAGTTGCAGGTGCGAAAATCGACGAGGTCTTTATCGGATCTTGTATGACAAACATCGGCCACTTCAGAGCTGCCGCTAGTCTGTTAAGTGAAGCGAGTAGTATTCCCACTCGACTGTGGATATCACCTCCCACTAAAATGGATGAACATCAACTACGGGAAGAAGGCATCTACAATATATTTGCGTCAGCAGGTGCCAGAACAGAAATGCCGGGTTGTTCTCTTTGCATGGGTAATCAGGCGAGAATTGCACCAAACTCAACTGCTGTTTCTACATCTACTCGAAACTTTCCAAATCGCTTAGGTGACGGTGCTGATGTTTATTTAGCCTCTGCTGAGTTAGCAGCAGTTGCCAGCATTCTCGGAAAGTTACCCTCAGTAGAAGAATATATGGATTTTGCTGCGAAGCTCGACCCTATGGCCGATGATATCTACCGCTATCTGAATTTCGATCAAATTAAGTCCTTTCAGGATAGCGCAGATACAGTCACCATTCCGGCGGTTAATATTGTTGATGTTGTTTAGTGCGTGTTAGCGGTTATTCGTTAGTGGTCATCAGATTTAAAGTTAGGCGGCAGTATGGCGTGTTTTCATTGTAGAGGAAAAATGAGGAAGGGAAATACCCTAACGTCGAACACCGCCTAATCAACAGATGCCAAAGATTTAAATCTGACGACCCGAACAGCTTTCTTTAAGCTGAGTAGATCAGCTTCAACCTCGTTTACATATACCGCCTCAATATAGGCTTTTGTGACCGAATTGATTTCATCTCGTAGACTCGGCAGACTTAACGAGACACGAGCAGCAAAATCATTAGGACCTTCGCCGTGGTGTCTACGATATCCCTTCTTCTCTAAAATTCGACAAAATTTAAGATACTCGATTTCTGCTGGTCTAAGAACGGCGCTACTTCGTTTCGATAAAATGAATACACCAATCGTTCCTAAGATTGCAAAAAAGACTCCCAGCATAAGGAAGTAAATTTTCTGTTTATCCATATCTCCCAGATACTTACTCAATAGGCTCATCTGTGTTTCCGGTGTATATCCCACGACCCAAGCATCCCAATAATGCCCAATTGCATCTAATTGCAAACGAAGATCGGTTAACCATAACAATTGTCGATATCGGAATATCGACAAGGGAGAATCGAATAGAAAAGTATTTTCATCTTCTACAGCGGCTTCGAGTCCACGTTCAATTCTTTCAGGGGCAACAGCGGAAGTCGGATCAAATCGAACCCAACCCTGATCTTTTAACCAAACTTCAGTCCAAGCATGTGCATCAAATTGTCGTACAGAAAAGTAGTTTCCCCTGGGATTATATTCACCTCCTTGATAACCCACAACAACACGCGCGGGTATGCCCGCAGCGCGCATCATAAAAACAAATGAACTTGCATAGTGTTCGCAGAAGCCTTTCTTTGAATCGATGATAAATTCATCAATACTGTTGCGACCTAAAAGAGGTGGTTTTAATGTATATATAAATTCTTGCTGGTTGTACATCCTTAAAACATCATCAATGTATTCTCTACTGGATGAAGCCTCTGTAAGCATCTTCTTTGCAAGTACCTGTGTCCTAGGATTACTGTAAAGTGGAATTTTTGTATATTGGCCTTTCCAATAATCATTTAATTCACGAGACAACACACTTCCAAGGTGGGAAGTCAGCTGATAGCGCAAAGTATTACGGATGGGGATTCGACTCGCAATATTGTAATGCGCTAAAACCACTAGTTTATTGTTCTGAGGGACTTCCGGCATCGTCAGTGCGAATAACCAATTCTGTTGTGTGGCCTCAAGTACAATGTTGTAAGAAAATTCTTCACCACGCATTTCAATGGCATCGACCCAGGGGGGTTGATCCTGATTACTTCGCCATACGCCTCTCTGTACTAATCCGTTAGATGTAGTCCAAGTCTTACCATCAAATTCTGACAGTACCAAACCGCGCCAATACAACTGTCGATTTCTCGGCACCTGCCCATCAAAGGTCACGCGAAATGCAAGTTCATCAGACTGGGCGAGCGAGGCAATATCTCCCGGAGACATCGAATCCGTGACACCTGTCCGTCCCATTGAAGATTGAAGAGGCACAGTCCAAAGGGGGGATATTCTGGGAAAGAGCACAAACAAAACGATCATCAAAGGAAGTGCTTGGCCCAACAATATTGCAGCGGTGCGAAAAGTCCTCATCGGTTGGATATGGGTTTTCGTTTGATGTAATCCGATCAGTGCTGTTGTAATCAGTAACACCGAAAAAAACATATATATTGTGTAAGGGATACTCTGAAAGAAAAGAAACTCTGTAATCGCAACAAAATATCCCAGCAGGATAACGACATAGGCATCCTGCTTATGGTGCATTTCAAGAAGCTTTAAAAAGAATGCAACGATTAATAGAGCAATCGCAGGTTCTACCCCCGTTAGCTTGTCGTACCCCAAGGGAATCCCGGCAAAACCAAAGATCGCGAGCGCTACTTTTACCCATCGACTAGGATAGTTCCAACGACCCTGATACACCATGATCCGCCACAACCCACAGGCAACACACACCAAGGTGATCCAAATCGGCAGCCGAACGATATGAGGTGCACTAACCGCTACCTGAGCCAGCAGCATCCAGGCTAGTGAATTTCGTGGGATTTGATAAGAGGTCACGCTATACCAGCCTGATCAAAAACCGCCAATTCATATAACAATCGATCTCTGTGCTCCGTGCCCGCGTCAGGTTCTATTTCCAAGTTGGGGAGTCGTAAGCCATAGACATTTTTTGTTCTTGATACTGCCATAACCCAGTAACAAAGATGACTCAAACGAAGCTCATTATCGGTTCCATGAAAAGAATCCCAGTCCAACCAAATACGATGATCGACATTCGCAGCAAATTCTTTCACATAGAGTTCATCAGTTCGCGCGTAGGACTTCCAAGAGACATGCCTGAGTGAATCTCCTGGATGATAATCTCGTAGTCCCTGAAAGTCATCTACACCGGGCTCAAGGGATAATTCGCCCTCTTCTGATTTACTTCTCGATGCGGGAAGATCTCCTCCTGCTATAGGCCTAGGATAAACTATTGTCGTAAATCCAAGATCAAGCCAGGACCAGGATCTAAATAAACCCACAGGATAGTTGGTTTGAATTAAAAGGCGCCCTGGATTGAATATCCCTCTCGCTTTTGTTTCAACAAACAACTTAACCGTCTGCTCTACATCATCATCGAGTATGTCTACTTCCTGCATCAATTCCGTATTCCAACCCAGCACAAGCGCTTCATACGCACGTACACCGTCACGGCTTAGGCGAACATTGAATTCCGCATCCTCTCCTGCAAAAACAGAAACTGAATGGCCTCTATGAATCGTTAGTCCAGAAAGGTTTCTAAAGGTGTGCAATATGCTCACCATAAATAAACTCACCAACAAAAAACCAAGTGCAAAGATAAGACTATTTTGATAGTTGATGGCAGCTAACATCATGAAGAGGACAAGCAAGATAAAATAGAGCCCTTGCTTGGTTGGCAACACGAGTATGTTACTTTGGGTTAGGGTAAGAGAACTTGATTGTGGGATATTGCGCGACAACCAATTTTGGAACCAGCGAGATCGCCAGAACCTTCCCCCTCCCGTTGTACTAGCCAATGATGTCTACCTGCGAAAGTAACCTTTGAGCCAGTGCGCTACCGCCATGGCCTTGGATATCAGCAGTCTCTCTTAATCGATGTTCAACAACACCAGGTAGAATAGCTTGGACATCTTCTGGGACTACATGGGTGCGACCATCGATAAAGGCCCATGTTTTAGCACAGCTAAGTAAAGCCAAAGCGCCTCTGGGTGAAAGACCATAGGCGAACTCAGGAGCTCCTCGGGTATAGGCAACAAGTCTTTGCACATAATCAAGCAGTGAATCACTAACCTTGACCCTGCGGCCTTCACTTTGTAATTCATTCAGTGTCGATAGATCAACAATAGAATCCAGCTTCTTTAACAGGATTCTTCTATCAACCCCCTTCATTAGAATACGTTCCGACGCAGGATCTGGATATCCAAGTTGAATTCGCATTAGAAATCTATCTAACTGTGATTCAGGTAAGGGGAACGTGCCTGCTTGAGAATTAGGGTTCTGTGTGGCGATTACAAAAAATGGAGAAGGCAATTTTCTTGTTTCACCCTCAATGGTCACTTGTCTTTCTTCCATCGCTTCGAGCAACGCACTTTGACTCTTGGGGGTGGCGCGGTTTATTTCATCCGCCAATATTAATTGATTGAAGATAGGTCCAGGGTGAAAGGTAAAGCGACTGGTTTCTTTCTCAAAAACACTAATACCTAGAATATCCGCAGGTAATAAATCACTGGTAAACTGGATTCGATTGAAACTTAAGCCCAATACTTTAGCTAAGGTTTGAGACAAGGTTGTCTTTCCCATACCAGGCAAGTCCTCAATCAAAAGGTGACCGCCGGAGATCAAACAAGTCAACGCGAGTTTAATTTGATGCTCTTTACCCAATACAACCGTGCCGATTTGTGTAATCGTTTTCTGAATAACATCCTGCATAAATTACACTGCCGTCCCTAGTTTATCCGTAAGCGAAAAATTCAACTTTGATTATGTAGTTCAATCACTTCTAGTTCTACATTATGAGATTTTTGTTTTGCACTATTGTTTCGCTTTGATTCCAAATGGCTCAAATAATCTTCGTTAATACCCTCTGTCACATATTGCCCATCAAAAATACTGCAATCAAAAGACTTAATTTCGTCATTGATGCCAAGAGCACAATCTTTCAAATCCTCTAAGTCTTGATATACCAACCAATCGACACCGATATAATCTGCAATCTCCTCGGTTGTAATACCATGCGCAACAAACTCCTGTGCAGCAGGCATATCAATACCATAAACGTTAGGATACCTAACTGGTGGTGCCGCCGACGCCAAATAGACTTTCTTTGCCCCCGCATCTCTTGCCATCTGTACAATTTGTTTTGACGTCGTACCACGAACAATTGAATCGTCTACTAACAATACGTTCTTATTTTTAAACTCCAGCGCCACTGTACTCAACTTTCTCCGTACAGATTTTATTCTCTCTTTTTGATCCGGCATAATAAATGTCCGACCTATGTAGCGGTTTTTCATTAAGCCTTCTCGATACTTCACTTCCAACCTATGGGCCATTGGCAATGCCGCGGTACAACTTGTATCAGGAATGGGAATAACAACATCGATATCGTGTTCGGGATATAGACGCAGTATTTTATCTGCCAACTTTTCGCCCATTTTTAGCCTGGCTTTATACACCGAAATACCATCCATCGTTGAGTCGGGACGCGCTAAATAGACATGTTCAAAAATACAGGGGTGATATTCAGATTTTTCCGCGCATTGTTGTGTATGCAATTTACCATTCGTTTCAATATAAACAGCTTCTCCCGGCTGAATGTCTCGCGTCACTTCAAATCCTAAAACATTCAAGGCGACCGTTTCTGAAGCGATCATATGTTCAATACCGTGATCTGTTACCCGTTTGCCAAAACAGATAGGTCTTATACCATTAGGATCACGGAAACCAACAATGCCGTAACCAATAATGAGTAGGACGACCGCATAAGCGCCTTCAGCTCTCTCATGGACTCTTTCAATAGCCTTGAATACGTCTTCAGGTTGTAAGCGCATGCCAGCAATGTCTTGCAATTCATGGGCAAAAACATTGAGTAACACTTCGGAATCAGAAGAGGTGTTGATATGCCTTCTATCACTCCGAAACAGTTCTTCATTGAGTTCTTCGGTATTGGTTAAATTTCCATTGTGAGCAAGGCAAATACCAAATGGCGAATTGACGTACATTGGCTGAGATTCTGCAGAACTCGACGTACCCGCAGTGGGATAACGAACATGGGCTATACCCATGCTGCCTTTTAGTTGATTCATATGTCCTTGTCGAAACACATCTCGAACAAGACCATTACTTTTCCTAAGATTTAAACTATCACCATCACAGGTGACGATGCCTGCAGCATCCTGACCTCGATGTTGTAGAACTGTTAGTGCATCATAGAGGTCATAACTTACCTCTCCTTTGCCCACCATTCCAACAATGCCGCACATACCTATCGCCTACTCACATTTAAAAAAATTAAACTTGTTTCATCAAATCATTGGCGCTTTCCCAACCAATCATTTGCAGCCAATCTCCAAGCGCAACAAAGTGTGGGATTAACATCGAGTCCTGCCACCACACATCTTCCGCAACACCCAGTCGGGCAAGTACGGCAACAGCTACAACCGTGACCAATACTCCCCTCGCACAACCAAACAACATCCCAAGGAATCGATCAGTTCCGGATAAACCCGCCATTCGAATGACTTGAACAACTAGCCTATTAATCAATCCACCTACTATAAGCGTAGTAAAGAATAGTCCAATGTATGCAGCAACATTTCTTAAAGAGGCAACTTCTATGACGTCAACAAGAAGAGTCGAGACTTGGGATCCAAATAATCTGGAAATAATCATCGCCGCAACAAGCGTTAAAAGGGACAGTGCTTCTTTGACGAAACCTCGTTGGATACTGATCAAAGTTGAAATGGTGATGACCGCAAGGATTCCCCAGTCAACTATTACGATTGACGACACACAATGCCCTCTCTTTATAAAATTTCGGCTAAGCTTCTATTCACTTAGCCTTCTAATTGATCGGCATCATCTTCAATTTTGTACCGAAGGATTTGGCCTTTCATTTTAAAATTAGACTCGATATCCACGGCAAATTCTTTCATCTTTTTAATGCTCAGAATAGGCCCCACAAATACACGAAAAACCTCTTTCTCAGCTGCATTTGCTTTTAGGATGTAACTTTGATATTGAGCGTCTCTCAGAGATTGCCGCAATTTGATTGCATTGTTTTTTTGATGAAAACTACCTAGTTGAAGGGACCAACTAATGGGTAAATTATTTTGGTCCAATTGAAATTCAACTTCTGGATCTACGGAAGAATGAATTTTAGGGGTAACTTCTAGCTGGGTAAGAAGTTCATCAAGGGGTAGTTTTTCTTCGAGGATATCGATGGGTAATTGTTGGGTGCTCTCTGCTTCCATTTCTAACATAGCATCTTTTACTTGTTGAATGGTTAAACGCTTGAGGGCGATTTTGGGTGCTTCAGGAATGCTTGTGTTTATTCTGGCACGATCTTCTGCAGAGCCATCTAATAACATAGGTAGAACTATCACCGCAGCGGTCGTTAGCAATAAAGCACCAACGACACGTCGTTTTAATTTTAATTCCACTGAATGACTATTTCTCTAAATTAAGTTGTAGCAACATCGCTGCAACAATCGAAAATGAACCGAATACTAGGATCACACCGGTCTCTTTGTTAAGGAGTCCTGTATTAGAGAGCGCTTTGTTAGGAACCCTGTCTATACCATCCAATGCAGCGTTATATGCGGCTGATACTGTATCATAAGTTATACCCTCTAACCCACAACAACCATAGAGATGAGCGGACAATTTTTCCGGGGCATTGGCCCGTTCATTATCTAGCACTGGAAAATGCCATTCTCTAACAATGGGAGAAAGAATATTGAACACTTGGTCAATATCTTTATCTCGATACATGCCAACAACTGCTTGCACATGACTGATACCATCATCTTGCAAAGAATTCAGTAAGTACTTGGCTGCATCGGGATTGTGAGCCACATCCATGATGACAATCAAGTCCTGACCCTTCGGAGACTTCTGATGAATTTTTTGGTATCGACCCGGGAGTTCTGCCCGCAACACAGCTTCGTTAATATTGTCCTGAGTGATTATCCCTTGCCCAGTAATAAAAGCGACTACCGCAGCCAATATACAGGAGGCTGGCAGCTTCCCTGCTGGAATTTCAAATTCTTTGTCACCCAAACTAAGCTTATTGGCATCGCAGAAAAAATCCCTACCCAAAAATTTGACATCAACTTGATGATTGATCGCTTCTTCAAACAAGGATTTAGGGGGATTTGAATCAACAATAATACAAGGACGTCCTTGCCGATATATCCCTGCCTTTTCTCTGGCAATATCTTCACGATTTGATCCTAGCCATTCCTCATGGTCAATCGCAATCCGCGTGATGATGCTGACGTCGACATCGACAATATTCATGGCATCAAGGCGCCCTCCTAGGCCAATTTCTAATATGGCCACATCTAGCTTTTCTTGTTTGAAAATAAATAAGGCCGCAAGGGCACTAAATTCAAAATAGGTCAGGCTAATGTTTGTTCTGGCTGCGTCGATTTTCTCAAAAGCATTGACGATTACCCGATCCGCGACTTCTTCACCATTGATGACGAACTGTTCGTTATATCGAAGCAAATAAGGCGAAGTTGTTTTACCGTAGGAGAGATCACGTACCTGACAGAGTTGCGCGAGCATCTCACAAGTTGAACCCTTGCCATTGGTTCCCGCGATAAGAAAGACCTGCCGAGCCGGTTTGAGAATATCCATTCGACGAGCAACTTCGCCCACCCTCTCCAATCCTAAATCCCAGCTTACTGGGTGTATGGCTTGAATTTTTTTAAGCCATTGATTCAAATTCATAGGACACTCTTATTCCGTTTGAATCTAGCTTGAAGAATCCATTGCTTGCCGCATATCTGCAATTAGATCCCCAACCTTGCGGATTATTTTTTCAGGATTATGCTGTTCAACTTCAAATAGATTAACAACAGCGGTACCCACGACAGAACCATCGGCAAAGCTTGCAACTGCCGCTGCGGTCTCACCATCTTTAATCCCGAAACCCACTACCATAGGAATAGAAGCAAAGTGCCGGAGTTCGTCCAGACGCGCTTTTACTTCCTGCATATTAATCGTTGCAGCACCAGTCGTTCCCTTTAAGGATACGTAATAGATAAACCCATGCGCTCTGTTGCACAGGTACTCCGCACGGGCATCTGTTGTGGTCGGTGCCAATAAACAAATATTGTGAATCCCCTTATCGAGAAGGGCTTGATTGAGCTCTTCTCCTTCTTCAGGAGGTAGGTTGACGATGAGTATTGCATCAACCCCTGATGCTGCTGCAAGGCTCGCGAAGGTGTCGTGACCCATTTTTTCAATCGGATTTAAATAACCCATCAATACCACAGGGGTCTGTGAATCTGTTTTTCTAAACTCCGCCACCATCTGACAGGTATCACGCAGCGAAGTACCATGTTTGAGAGCACGTTCATGTGCGAGTTGAATCACAGGGCCTTCCGCTTCAGGATCTGAAAACGGCACGCCTAATTCAATAATATTTGCGCCCTTCGTCACCATTTCATGCATTACAGTAATGGTAATATCTTTAACTGGATCACCGGCAACGATATAAGGAATTAATGCTTTCCTTCCTTCATTGGCAAGTCTTTCAAAACACTGGGCCATTCGACTCATCTTCTAATCCTTCTTAGGTAATCGTAATACCATCAATACGTGCCAGGGTCGGTATGTCTTTATCACCTCGGCCGGACAAATTGATTACGACGATTTCATCCTGTTTCATTTTACTGGCAAGCTTTGCGCCATAAGCTACAGCATGAGCAGACTCAAGTGCAGGCAATATTCCTTCCAAGAGGTTTAGCTGCCTGAAGGCCTCTAGCGCCTCTTGATCGTTGATTGAAACGTACTCAGCTCTTTTTATGTCTTTTAGCCAGGCATGCTCAGGACCCACACCGGGATAATCCAATCCAGCAGATATTGAGTGGGTATCAAGTATTTGACCATTTTCATCCTGCATCAAGTAAGTCTTATTACCATGTAATACACCGACTTCACCCCGGCTCAAAGGGGCAGCATGTTGCCCGGTTTCCAAACCGTGACCTGCAGGTTCAACACCAATCAATCGCACACCACTGTCTCCAAGAAAGGGATGGAATATGCCCATTGCATTAGAACCACCCCCTACACAGGCAACGATAGCGTCGGGTAACTTTCCATAGACAGCTTGGCATTTTTCTCGAGTTTCTCTACCAATCACACACTGAAAGTCCCTCACCAACATGGGATAAGGGTGAGGACCGGCCACCGTACCGATAATGTAATACGTAT